>DASUTC010000331.1 GCA_036374795.1 Herpetosiphonaceae bacterium | reverse complement strand
CGAGCGCGAGTGATTGTCTTGCACGAAGGCGGTCTGAATGCCGAACGATTCCAGGGTCCGCGCCGAGTAGCTTTCGATAAAGAAGCCGCGCTCATCTTGATGTACCTTGGGCTTGAGCAGCAGGACTCCCTCTAAGGATGTTGTTTGCACTTCCATCGTCCGTCCTTGCGGATAGTAAGCGAACATCAGCGAGCGCGTCTTAGCCGCGCTCGCGCACATGATAGCAGGAAGTTCACGCATGCGCACGAGCGCCGTCACGATGCGATCCCCCGCGACCGGTTCCGGCGCTGTTCTCGGCCAAGTTTATGCTATACTCGCGTTGACCTCGCAGAAAGAGAAACCTGTGGATACTACACCTGTGATCGTCGGCCACCTTAGCCCGGATATTGACTGTCTCTGCGCGATATGGATCTTGCGGCGCTGGTATGGCATGGCCGATGCGGCGCTGCGCTTCGTACCTTCGGGCCAGACCCTCGACGGAGCACCAGTCGATAGCGACGACCTGATCGTGCATGTCGATACCGGACATGGCCGCTTCGACCACCATCACGACATCGATCACAGCCTGTCGGCCACAGAGCTGGTCCGGCGCGTCGCGGCGCCCGATGACATCGTGCTCAAACGGATCGCGCAGGCCGTGACGCGGCTGGATCACGCGCTGGCCGAGGGCGGGACAGCGCCCAACATCTGCAACCTGATCGAAGGCTTCAATGCCCTGTACCCCGACGCGCCGGAGCAGGTCGCGGCGGCAATGTTCGCCAACTTCGACGCATGGTACGCCAGCGAGGCCAGACAGACGCGGCTCGAGCAAGCCTTTGCCGCGCGCATCGAGTTCGACACGCCCTGGGGCTTCGGCATCGCTATGGAGAGCGACGACGGCGGCTCGTCGCGGCTGGCCTATAGCGCGGGCGCGGTGCTGTACGCCTACCGCGACGGCAAAGGCAACATGGGCATCGCCGCTCGATCGCGGGCACAGGTCGATCTTACCCAGGTGCTGCGCGACCTCAGGCGCATCGATCCGCAGGCCGACTGGTTCTTACATCCGTCGAAGCGCATGCTGCTCTGCGGCACGCCCAAATCGCCGCCGCGCACGCCGTCACGGCTCTCGCTGGCGGAGCTGGTGGGCGTGCTCCGTGGCGACCATTTGTTTTAGACGGCTCACGAACAAAGAAGAAACAACAAAGAACAAAAGCGAGAACAAAGGAACAAGAGAACAAGAGAACAAAGGACAAACGCTGAGCTTGAAACTTGAAACTCGAAACTTGAAACTCGCATAGGCATAGCTATGAACAGATTGATTGATCTCCGCTCCGATACGGTGACGCTGCCGTCGCCCGCGATGCAGCAGGCCATGCTGAGCGCACCCCTGGGCGACGACGTATACGGCGAAGATCCCACGGTGAATCGGCTGCAAGAGCTGGCCGCCGAGATGATGGGCAAGGAGGCCGGCCTCTTCGTGGCGAGCGGCACGATGGGCAATCTTGTGGCGCTGCTGGCGCACGCACCGCGCGGCTCCGAGGTCATCCTGGGCGACGAGGCGCATATCTTCCACTACGAGCAGGGCGGCGCGTCCGTCGTCGGCGGGCTGGTCTATCACACCGTGCCGACCAACAGGCTCGGCGATCTGCCGCTGGACCGGCTGGCCGCCGCGATCCGCGATGCGAGCAATCCGCACCACGCGCTGCCGGGCGTGATCTGCCTCGAAAACACGCATAATCGCTGCGGCGGCACCGTGCTCTCGCTGGCGTATATGGCGCGGGTCCGCGAGCTGGCGACGGCACATGATCTGCCGCTGCATCTGGACGGCGCGCGGCTTGCCAACGCCGCTGTCGCGCTGGGCGTCGATCTGCGCACGGCTGCGGCAGACTTCGACTCGGTGCAGCTCGATCTTTCCAAGGGCCTGGCCGCGCCGGTCGGCGGTGTGGTGGTAGGCAGCAAAGCGTTCATCCATCGCGCCCATCGCGCGCGCAAGCTGCTGGGCGGCGGCATGCGTCAGGCGGGCGTGATCGCCGCAGCCGGGATCGTCGCGCTGGAGCAGATGGTCGAGCGGCTGGCCGAGGATCATGCCAACGCGCGCAGCCTGGCTGAGGGCCTGGCCGAGATGCCGGACGTACAGATCGAGCTTGAGACGGTCCAGACCAACCTGATCGTCTTCCGGCTCAGCCCTGAGCGCTGGTCCCCGGCGGCGTTCATCCAGGCGATGCGCGAGCAGGGCGTGCTGCTGGGCGGCTTCGGCGACGATCGGCTGCGCTTCGCCACGCACTACGGCATCAGCCGCGCCGACATCGACGCGACGCTGGCGGCGACAAAGCGGGTACTGGCGATAGGAGCGTGATGCAAGGCCGCGAGCGCCTGCCCGCGAACTTGCCGCACAATCGCCCATGCTGGTATCATAGCCGCCATGCGCGCACTGATTACAGGCATCAATGGCTTCGTCGGCGGACATCTCGCGGAGCATCTGCTGGCCGAGACGGACTGGCAGCTATTCGGCACGATACGTGAGGCGGCGCTTCAGCTTCCGGCGCTCCGCGAGCGCGTCACCGCCGTCCACGCAGATCTGCTCGACGCTCCGGCGGTGCATGACCTGATCCGCCAGATCCAGCCGCAGATCGTCTTTCACCTCGCGGCGCAGGCTCACCTTCCGACATCGTTTCGCGATCCGGCGGGCACGCTGACCACCAATATCCTGATGCAGTTGCATCTGTTCGAGGCGATCCGATCGGCGGCGCTCGATCCGACGATCGTCGTCGTCTGTACCGGCGAGGAGTACGGCGCGGTCCAGCCCCACGAGCAGCCCGTCGACGAAGACACCCCCCTGCGGCCAGTCAACCCCTACGCCGTCAGCAAAGTCGCGCAGGACATGCTGGCCTACCAGTACTTTGCCGCGCACAAGCTCAAGACGATCCGCGCGCGTCCCTTCAACCACAGCGGCCCGCGCCAGGACGATCGCTATGCCCTCACCGGCTTCGCTCATCAGATCGCGCGGATCGAGGCCGGACTCCAGCCGCCCGTGGTGCGGGTGGGCAACTTGCAGGCGCAGCGCGATTTTACCGATGTGCGCGATATTGTGCGCGCCTATCGCCTTGCCGCCGAGCAGGGCGAGCCAGGCGACGTGTACAACCTGGGATCGGGGCAGCCCGTTGCGATCCAGACGATCCTCGATCTGCTGCTGAGCATGAGCCAGGTGCGCATCGCCGTAGAGCCGGACCCGGAGCGGATGCGTCCGGCGGATGTGCCGCTGATCGTCTGCGACGCGACGCGCTTTCGCGAGCGCACGGGCTGGCAGCCGAGCATCCCGCTCGAACGGATGCTACGCGACATCCTCGATGATTGGCGGGCGCGCGTCGCTGAGCAGGGCGCATAGGGCGACACAAACAAAAGCATTTCAATTTTAGGACCATTGTATGTATGCATTGATTATGGCTGGCGGCACCGGCACTCGTCTATGGCCGCGCAGCCGAGCTGCTAAACCGAAGCAGTTTTTGCCGCTGCTGGGCGAGCGCACGATGCTTCAGGAAACTGTCGAGCGGATTCGTCCGCTGGTGCCCACGGACCAGATCATCATCGCGACAGGCCGCGACTACACGGATCTAACCGCCGAGCAGCTACCGGACGTGCCGTGCGCTAACATCATCGGCGAGCCAAGCGGCAAAGGCTCCGCGCCCTGCATTGGCTTAGGCGCGCTCGCGATCCGCCAGGACGATCCCGGCGGCATCATGGTTGTGCTCAGCTCCGATCACCAGATCCAGAAGGCCGCCGTGTTCCGCGAGGCGCTCAAGGCCGCCGAGGAGCTGGCGCAGCAGGGCTACCTCGTGACGCTGGGCATTCAGCCGACCGAGCCGCACACGGGCTACGGCTACATCCATCGTCGGGCCAGGCTGGGCCAGTTCAACGGCTTCACCGCCTACGAGGTCGAGCGCTTCGTCGAAAAGCCCCGCCGCGAGATCGCAGAGCAATATCTTCAGACCGGCGAGTATAGCTGGAACGCAGGCATCTTTATCTGGCGGGCCGATGCGATCATGGCCGCGTTCGCGCAACACCTGCCGAAGCTGCATCAGCAGCTCATGGCGATCGAGGCTGGCGGTGGGCCAAACGATGCCGACGCCTTCAGCGATGTCTGGGCCTCCATCGAAAATATCACGATTGACTACGGCATCATGGAGCGCGCCGAGCGGGTCGCGGTCATCCCCGTCGATATTGGCTGGAGCGATGTCGGCGACTGGGATACGCTCGCCGCGCTGGCGGGCGACGGCGATAACGTGATTCAGGCCGAGCATATCGGCGTGGATACGCACGGCACGCTGGTGTACAGCGCCTCCGACCGGCTGATCGCGACGGTGGGCCTCGACAACTTCCTGGTGATCGATACGGGCGACGCGCTGCTGGTCGCGCCGCGCGACCGCGCCCAGGACATCAAAAAGATCGTGGACGAGCTTAAGCGGCAGGGGCGGCAAGATATTTTGTAGAACAAGAACAAAGAAACGAGCACCAAGAACCGAGAACCAAGAACAATCTCCTCCCCTCGCCTGCCGCAGTGGGAGAGGGCGGGTGCCATGCCGGGGTACCCTTTGGGTCTGGCACCCGGCCTGGGGTGAGGGCCTGAACTCGAAACGTTGAACGTTGAACGTTGAACTCGAAACGAGGAGCTATGCAGGCGGTGATTCTTGTCGGCGGGCAGGGAACGCGCCTCCGACCACTAACGCTGACCACGCCCAAGCCGCTGGTGCCGCTGGCGAATCGTCCGGTGATCGAGCATATTACGGGCTGGCTGGAGCGCTACGACGTAGCCGAGATCATCCTGGCGACGCAGTACGGAGCCGAGGCGTTCGAGCGCTGGCTGCGGCGCTGGCGTGGCGTGCCGGTCCGCGCGATCGAGGAGCCGGAGCCGCGCGGCACGGCGGGAGCGGTCGCGCATGTGGCCGATGCGCTGCACGGCACCACGATCGTGGTCAACGGCGATAACCTGATGGAGCTGGATCTGCAGGCGATGCTGGCGCAGCACCAGGCTACCGGCGCTATCGCCACGATCTCGATCGATGGCGTCACTGACCCGACCGGGCGCGGGGTGGTCGTCGCCGATGGACAGGGCCGCGTCCACGAGTTTCAGGAGAAGCCCGCGCCGGGCACAGCGCGTGCCAGCACCGTCAACACCGGCGTTTATCTGCTCGAGCCGGCGGCGATTGCGGCGATACCTCGCGGGCGCTTTTGCAACTTCGAGCACGATGTGTTTCCGCGCCTGATCGCGCAGGACATGCCGATCTATGCCTACCAGTCCAGGCACGTCTGGATCGACACGGGCACGCCCGCAGGCTACCTGCGCGCCCAGGCAGCCGTGTTGCAGGCAGCCGCGTCGACGCCGAGCGGCACGTTGTTCGCGGGCGTCTGGCGTGAAGACAATACAACGATCGACGGCGCGGCCAGGGTGGAGCACGCGGCGCTTGGCTTTGGCACGATGATTGCCTCAGCCGCGACAATCGATCTGAGCAGCGTCGGGCGTGAGTGCCATATCCTGGCGGATGCGCGAGTCGCGCGCAGCGCGATCTGGGACAATTGCCAGATTGAGCGCGGCGCTGTCATTCAAGATAGCATCGTCGGTTACAATTGTTACATCGGGGAGGGCACCCACATCGATACGGCGGTCATTGGCGACAACTGTATCATCGGCGCGGGAGCCATCCTGACACGCGGCACGACCGTTCAACCAGGGACAAGATTGGCATGATCATAGCGCAGCGACCGCGTTGTCGCGCTCAACTAGAACAATCCAGGAGGCGTAGAACGTATGCCCACATCGATCAAATTTGGTACTGACGGCTGGCGGGCCGTGATCGGCGAGGAGTATACCTTTGCCAACGTGCGCATCGTCACCCAGGCCGTCGCCGACTATTTGAAGCAGGAGAACCTGGCGTCACGTGGGCTTGTGGTAGGCTTCGATACACGCTTTGGATCGGAGCGGTTTGCGGCGGCTGCCGCCGAAGTGCTCGCGGCCAACGGTATCCATGTCTATCTGACGCAGAAGGCGACGCCTACTCCGGTTATCTCGTACGCGATCCTGGACAAAAAGGCCGGCGGCGCGGCGATCATCACGGCCAGCCATAATCCCGGCACCGATAACGGGTACAAGTACAAGCCGGAGTACGCCGGATCGGCCTCGCCGGAGGTCGTGGGCAAGCTCGAAGCCAACCTCGGCACGTCCGAGGTCAAGCGTATGGATCTCAAAGAGGCCGAGCGCCAGGGCCTGGTCGAGCGCTTCGACGGCGTACCGGCCTACGTCAAGCAGATCAGCGGGCTGGTCGATCTTGAGCAGATCAAGCGCGCCGGGCTGACGATCATCGTAGATGCGATGTACGGCGCTGGCGCGGGCTACTTTCCGCAGATCCTCGACGGCGGCTCGACCAAAATCATCCCGATCAACGCCGAGCGCAACCCGATCTTCCCCAACATTCGCGCGCCGGAGCCGATCGACAGCAACCTGTCGAAGCTTAAAAAAGTGGTCAAGGAGAGCGGCGCGCATGTCGGCATCGCGTTCGACGGCGACGCCGACCGTGTCGGACTGGTCGACGAGAAAGGCCGCTTTATCAACCAGTTGCAGGTCTTTGGGCTGCTGGCCTACTACCTGCTTGAGGTGCGCGGCTGGCGCGGCCCGATCGTCAAGTCGCTCTCGACGACCTCGATGGTCGATCGGCTGGGCGAGCAGTACAAAGTGCCGGTCTTCCAGACGCCGGTCGGCTTTAAGCATATCGGTCCCAAGATGATCGAGGAGAAAGCGATCATCGGCGGCGAGGAGTCGGGCGGCTTTGGCTTTGCCAACCATATCCCGGAGCGCGACGGCATTCTGGCCGGGCTGTTCCTGATCGACTTCATGCTCAAGCGCAGCAAAACGCCCTCCGAGCTACTGCAAGACCTCTTCGACAAGGTCGGCCCGCACTACTACGATCGTCTGGATCTGACCTATCCCGCAGAGCAGCGCCCGCAGATCATGCAGCGCGTGGCGGATGCGCGGCCTGAGACACTTGTCGGGCAGCAGGTCGCCAATATCTCGACCGAGGGCGGCTACAAATACACGCTCGAAGATGGCTCGTGGCTGCTGATCCGCTTCTCCGGCACCGAGCCGCTGCTGCGCGTCTATACCGAGACGCACGCGCCGGAGACGGTGCAGCAGATATTGTCGGAGGGCCGCGCCCTGACAGGAGTCTGAGAGCACGATCGTTGATCCGGGTTCTTCGTAAGGGCGAGGCGCTGCCTCGCCCTGAGCGACCCGCTATGTCGCCCCTACGGATCAACCAATAGCACCATGTTCTAGCCCCCGGCTGCTCCTACGCTGCGCGAGACTCGAGCATCCCGCGCCGACACCATTGTACAGCGCCCAGGCGATCCACAATCCGCCGCTCCATGCGTATCCGCATCAGCGATTCAAACAGCATCAGATTCGTCGAAAATCAGATTGACAGCCTGACAGGCGTCTGGTATACTTCCGCTGCCTTACACGGAGGTGTGGCCGAGTGGTTGAAGGCAGCTGTCTTGAAAACAGCCAAGCGCAAGCTTCGTGGGTTCGAATCCCACCGCCTCCTCCACGCCGACAACAACACTTACCAACCGAATAAGGTTCCCTGGAGGGATGCGAGAGTGGTTAATCGAGCGGTTTGCTAAACCGTGACCGCGTGAGCGGTCCCTGGGTTCGAATCCCAGTCCCTCCGCCACCAAGCGAGAGCGCCGAAGTATTCAAACTTCGGCGCTTTTGTTGTTGTCGACGCGGCATGATCGCCATCCGCAGATTGACCCGTGGGGCGTAGAAGGGTTCCACCATTATGGGGATCGGATCGTAGGGGCGAGCTGGTGCCTCGCCCTGAGGCGTATCGCAATACGCCCTACGATCATCCCAGCATCGCCGCCGCCTTGCATGGTGACAATCAGGCGCTCGCCTGGGCATGTATGTGACGCTCGCGCCATGCGAGCCACGCCTCACGCGCGATTCGCGCGCCATGCCAGCCCGCGAAGAGCAGCGGCGGCACGAAGATCAGCACCGCGCGGTACTGCTGCCACCAGACGGCATCGATCGTCGTGGGGTAGAAGGCATAGGTCAGCGGCGCGAGCAGCGAGAAGAGCAGCGCGGTGCGTCCCGTGACATTCCAGTCGAGGAGCGCGGCCAGTGCCACGAACCATGTAACGTACCAGGGCCAGAACCAGACCGCGCCGATCGAGCAGTACACGAAGAAGATCCACGTGCCCGCCAGCAGCGCCACCCGGAAGCTGCGCGTAACGGCAGCGCCGACCAGGCAGCTTAGCGCCAGGATCGTGAGCGCGGCCGTCCGAATCTTGGCGTTGATCCAGTCGCGGTTAGCTCTGGCGATGCTCTGCTGCATGCGAAACTTGGCTTTGTCGCGCGCAAACGTCTCGTGCTGCCGCGCCCAGGGATCGGCGTTCGCATCTGCGCTGTTCTGCTCGCTGTAGACGAGCCGCCCGCCGGGTCCGCTAAACACCGAGAGCGCATCGACCAGCGCGGGATGCGGCCATCTGCCTATCTGCCACATCGCGTACTGCAGATCATGCGATACGACATCGCCCAGCGAATTAATCAGCCGCTGCTGCGGCGGCGCATCGACCAAAATCTCCAGCGTATCCCAGCCTTCCCAGTAGGGTCGGTACAGGCTGACACACAGGCTGGCGAAGATCACCAGCGAGGCTGCCGTCTTCCAGGCGCGCTCACGCCACGTCCCCGACTCCCAGAGCAGCGCCAGGCCATAGAGCGGCAGCAGCGGCAGCGCGATCCACTTGGTCAGGACCGCCAGCGTAAACGCCGCGATCGTCCAGTACCAGTGGCCGCGCAGATGCGCCAGGATGCCCAGCAGGATAAACGTGATCATCAAGACATCGTTGTGCGCGTTGCCGACAAACTCGATCAGCGCCAGCGGGCTCAGCAGATACAGCGCAGTGCCCCAGGCCTGCCGCTCAGGCTTCCACAGCTTCAGGATCGACCAGATCAGCAGGCCGTTGACCAGATGCAGCGCCAGCGCCAGCAGCTTGTAGGCCAGCACATAGGTGATCACATGCTGACTGATGCTGTTGACGAGGATCGTCAGCAGGATCGACGGGTAGATCCAGCCCGGCCCGTACACCGACGGTACATGCTTCCAGCCGACCCAGCGGTAGAGCGGATCGACGGCAAATCTTGATGGCGGATCGATAAACGGATTGCCGCCATGCACCACCGC
>DASUTC010000330.1 GCA_036374795.1 Herpetosiphonaceae bacterium | reverse complement strand
CGGTCACCTGGCCTACCTGATCTACACATCGGGTACGACCGGGACGCCCAAGGCGGTGCAGGTCGCGCACGCCAACCTGCTGCACACCCTTCACGCCAGCCAGCACGCCTTCGGCTATCGCGCCAGTGATGTCCAGCCCTGGCTCGCCTCGGTCGCCTTCGACATCGCCGCCTTCGAGCTGTTCAATCCACTGCTCGGCGGCGGCACCGTCACCATCCAGACCCAGGAGCAAATCCTCGACCTGCCGCAGTTGGTGCGCGACCTGCAAGGCTGGACCCTGCTCCACGCCGTGCCCAGCCTGCTGCGCCAGATCGTGGAGCACGCTGCCACAAACGGCCCGACCCACTACGCCGGGCTGCGCCGCATCTGGGTCGGCGGCGATGTCGTGCCGCCCGACTTGCTCGCCGCCGCCCACACTGTCTTCCCGCACGCGGACCTCGTCGTGCTCTACGGCCCGACCGAAGGCACGATCATCTGCGCCTGTCACCGCGTCGATCCTAGCCACCTCCCCAGCCGCCCGGTCATCGGGCGTCCGCTGCCCAATAGCCAGCTCCGCCTCATCGATGCCCACGGCCAGCCGGTGCCCATCGGCGTCGTTGGTGAGCTGTATCTCGGTGGATTGGGCGTGACCCGTGGCTATCTCCATCGCCCGGAGCTGACGGCGGAGAAATATGTTACCATCGACGGGCAGCGCTGGTATCGCACCGGCGACCTGGCGCGCCACCTGCCCGACGGCACGCTGGAATTCGTGGGGCGGAGTGACGACCAGGTCAAGATCCGGGGGTATCGCATCGAACTCGGCGAGGTCGAGGCGGCGCTGGCCCAGCATGAGGCCGTCCGTGAGGTGGTCGTGGTGGCGCGCGCCGAAGTGGACGACGCCGAGCGTCGCCTGGTGGCCTATCTGGTGGCGCATGAGGGCACGACCGTGCCGAGCGCCGAGGCGCTGCGCGCGTTCCTGCTGCGCACGCTGCCCGCCTACATGGTCCCCAGCGCTGTTGTGCCGCTCGCCGCCCTGCCGCTCACCCGTCACGGCAAGGTCGATCGCAACGCCCTGCCTAATCCGGAGGAAAGCCCGGCTGATCCTGCCGCATCGTATGTCGCGCCGCAGACCGCCGCCGAGCAGACCTTAGCCCAGATCTGGGCGGCGGTCCTGCGCGTCGAGCAGGTGGGGGTGCACGACAACTTCTTCGCCCTGGGCGGCGACTCGATCCTGAGCATTCAGGTTATCGCCCGCGCCCAGCAGGCCGGGCTGCGCCTGACCCCCCGCCTGCTCTTTCAGCATCAGACGATTGCTGAACTGGCCGCCGTCGCCGCCATCGCGCCCGCCATCGTCGCCGAGCAGGGCCTTGTCACCGGCGACGTGCCGCTCACGCCGATCCAGCACCACTTCCTGGCCCAGGCGCTCCCCAACCCGCATCACTTCAACCAGGCCATGCTGCTGGACGCCGGCGAGCCGCTCGATCCGAGCGCGCTGGAGGCCGCGCTTCAAGCGCTGCTGCGCCATCACGATGCGCTGCGGCTGCGGCTGGCGCGCACCGAGGCGGGCTGGCGGCAATATCACGCCGCGCCGGACGACACCCCGCTGCTGACCACCATCGACCTGCGCGCCGTGCCGCTGGCGGACCAGACCCAGGCGCTCGCGGAGGCCGCCCGTGCCGTCCAGCGGTCGCTGCACCTCGCCCACGGCCCGCTGCTGCGCGCCGCGCTCGTCCAGCGCGGCCACCACCAGCCCGACCGGCTGCTGCTGGTGGGGCATCACCTGGCGGTGGATGCCGTCTCGTGGTCGGTGCTGCTCGCCGACCTCGAAACCGCCTATCGCCAGCTCGCGCAGGCGCAGCCGCTCGCGCTGCCACCCAAGACCACCGCCTTCCAGCAATGGGCCGCACGGCTGGTGGCGTATGCCACGTCGCCGACGCTGCTGGCCGAGCTGCCCTCCTGGCTGCGCGTCGTCCAGCGCGCGCTGCCGCCGCTGCCCGTCGATTTCCCCGGCGGCGCCAATACTCTGGCGACCAGCGCACAGGTGACGGGGCGGCTGAGCGCCGAGGAGACGACGGCGCTGCTGCACGAGGTGCCGCAGGCCTACCAGACGCAGATTACCGACGTGCTGCTGACCGCGCTGGCCCAAACCCTGACGCACTGGACTGGCAATGCGGTACGCATTGAGCTGGAAGGCCACGGGCGCGAAGACCTCTTCGCCGAGGTCGATCTGGCGCGCACGGTGGGCTGGTTCACCACCCTCTACCCGGTGGTGCTGGAGGTCGACCCGTGGGCCGGGCCGGGCGAGCAGCTCAAGGCGATCAAGGAGCAGGTGCGCCAGATCCCGCAGCGCGGCATCGGCTATGGCCTCCTGCGCTACCTCAATGAGAGCCAGGACACCGCGCCGCTGCGCGCCATGCCGCCCGCCCAGATCAACTTTAACTACCTCGGTCAGCTCGATCATGGGGTTCAGAGAACGGGACTTCTCAAACCTGCCCATGACTCGATCGGCGAGACGCAGAGCGCGGATAACCCACGGCGCTATCAGGTGGAAATTACCGGCTTGATTCACGATGGAGTTCTGCAATTCTCGTGGAGCTACAGCGAGAAACTGCATCAGCGCGCCACGATCGAGCGCCTGGCGCAGGAGTACATCGCGGCCCTGCGCGCCCTGATCGAGCACTGTCTCTCGCCGGATGCCGGGGGCTTCACCCCCTCCGACTTCCCAGAGATGGATTTTGATCAGGAAGAACTGGATGACCTGCTTGAAGAACTGAGCGGAACCGTCGAGGAGTAGAATGAGCAAAAAAAGGAATCTCGTCGAAGCAATCTATCCACTTTCGCCCATGCAACAGGGCATGCTGTTTCATACACTCTATGATCAAGGATCGGGCCTGTATGTAACGCATATCACCCTGACTCTTCGCGGCAATCTGCATGTTCCATCGCTTCAACGAGCCTGGGAACTGATCATAGAGCGGCATCCGGTTTTGCGCACGGCCTTTGTCTGGGAGCGCCGCGACGAGCCGTTTCAAGTTGTGTATCGGCAGGTGCGGCTCCCATGGCAGGAGTACGACCTACGTGATCGCTCCCCGATCGAGCAGGAAGAGCAGCTCGCAGCATTTTTAGCGGACGATCTCAGCCGGGGCTTTGATCTCGACAAAGCGCCACTGATGCGCCTCGTGCTCTTCCAAACCGCCGCCGACACCTACCAATTCGTGTGGAGTCAGCACCACCTGCTGATGGATGGCTGGTCGCTGCCGCTGGTGCTGAATGAGGTTTTTACCGCATACGAGGCATTCGCGCACGATCGCGAGATCCAGTTTGCTCCATCCCGCCCCTACCGCGACTACATCGCGTGGTTGCAGCGCCAGGACATGGCCCAGGCAGAAGCTTTCTGGCGGCAGTTTTTGGAGGGCGTCACGGCTCAAACGCCCCTTGGCGTCGATCGACCTGTCGGACCGGATGCGGGCACAGCCGAGAGTATCGAGCTGGAAACCTACCTCTCGACCGAGACGACGGGCGCGCTGCACGATCTGGCCCGGCAGCATGGCCTCACCATGAATACGCTTGTACAGGGCGCGTGGGCGATCCTGCTGAGCCGCTACAGCGGGGAGCCGGATGTGGTCTTCGGCGCGACCGTCTCCGGGCGGCCCGCCGAGCTGCCGGGCGTCGAGCAGATGATCGGCCTGTTCATCAACACGCTGCCGGTGCGCGTGCCGGTGCGGCCTGCCGCGCGGCTGCTGGACTGGCTCAAGGCGCTGCAAGCGCAACAGGCCGAGCTTCGCCAGTACGAGTACAGCCCACTCGTGCAGATCCAGGGCTGGAGCGACGTGCCCCGTGGGCAGCCCTTGTTTGAAAGCATCGTCGTCTTCGAGAACTATCCCAGCGAGGCGGGGCGCTCCGATCGAGGCAACCGTCGCAGCCTGGAGGTTTCTACCCGACGCAGCATGGAGCGCAGCAATTATCCGCTCAATCTGACAACCGCCGTTGCCGATAAGGTCTTGCTGCGCGTCACGTACGATCGGCGGCGCTTCGAGCCGGAGACGATCGCACGGCTGCTGGCGCATCTCCAGCGCCTGCTCGCACAGTTCGCCGCCCAGCCCACCCAGCCGCTCGCCGCCCTGTCCCTGCTCGCCCCCGCCGAGCGGCTGCACTGGCTCCGCGCCTGGCACGCTCCCGCCGTGCCCGTCCCCGCCCCCGCCACGCTGCCCCACCTGATCGAAGCGCAGGCCGCCCGCACCCCCGATGCGCTGGCCGTCGTGGTTGCCGACGCGCAGCTCAGCTATCACGAGCTGAATGCCCGCGCTAACCAGCTCGCCCATGCCCTCCGCGCGCGCGGTGTCGGCCCCGATACCCGCGTCGGCCTCTGCCTTGAGCGCTCCCTTGATCTCGTCGTCGCGCTGCTGGCCGTGCTCAAAGCCGGTGGGGCCTACGTCCCGCTCGACCCGACCTATCCCGCCGAGTTGCTCGGCTTGATGCTCCGTGATGCCCAGGTCGCCCTCCTGCTCACCCACGCCGCGCTCCGGCCTGCACTACCCGGCCAGGCTGCCGCCGTGCTGTGTCTCGATACCGCCGCTGAGCTGCTCGACCACCAGCCAACCCACAATCTGCCCGCCGTCGATCCCGATCACCTCGCCTATGTGA
>DASUTC010000329.1 GCA_036374795.1 Herpetosiphonaceae bacterium | reverse complement strand
TCTCGATCCGCCGCGCCTCGACCGGGTGAAGGCCGTTGCGTGCTGCAAAGCGCAAGCGGCGCTCGAGCTCACGCGCGTCCGTGCGCAGGCGGCGGGCTTCACGCTCGCTGATCCGGTCGCGGTTGTCGAGCCGCGCAATGCGCCGCTGGAGATTGTCGATCCGGGCCTGGAGCGAACGCACGTGGCCCCAATTGTTGTAGCCGTAGGCGTTGCCGTAGGGGACGGGCGCAGCCGGGCCCCACTGGGCCGAAGCCGGCGCCGCGACAGCGAGAGCCGAGGCAGCGGCGACAACAGAGAAAAGAATCTTACGCATCATGGCTCTCCTTATGAGCAGTTGATGCACCTGTTGTGCGCCGATTCGCTTGATGCAGGTCTGAACGCGCCCGTTATTTGCCGTTCAACTAGATTAACTCGTTAACTCGTTGAAACGACTAGGCTTTGATCTTCCAGCCACTTTTGAGCAGCGCATAACAGGCGATCCACAGCAAAATATTCAGCGCCAGTAGCGCGATCGCGCCGACCCACAGCGGCGAATCGCTGACGCCGAGGAAACCCGCGCGGAAGCCCGAGATCACATAGAAGAAGGGGTTGGCATGGCTCACCGCCTGCCACGTCGGCGACAGCTGGTGGACCGAATAAAAGGTGCCCGACAGCAGCGATAAGGGCGTGACCACGAAATTGGTGACCGCCGCGGCATGGTCGAACTTCTCCGCCCAGATCGACGTGAGCACGCCGAGGAACGACAGCAGCAACGAACCCATCAGCGCGAACCACAAAACCAGCTCGGGGCGGCGCACCGCGACCGACACGCCGGGCCACAGCAGCATCGCGAGCCACACCGCCACGCCGACTAGGAAGGCGCGGGTGACGGCGGCGCCGACCAGCCCGGCGATCAGCTCGCCGGTCGACAGCGGCGGCATCAGATAATCGACGATATTGCCCTGGATCTTGCCGACCAGCAGCGAGAAGCTGGCATTGGCGAAGGCGTTCTGGATCATTGCCATGACGATGAGGCCAGGCGCGAGGAAATCGGCGAAATGGACGCCCATGATCGTTCGCCCGCTGCCGCCCAGCGCGACGGTAAAGATCGCCAGGAACAGCAGGGTGGTGA
>DASUTC010000328.1 GCA_036374795.1 Herpetosiphonaceae bacterium | reverse complement strand
AGAGCCGGGATCGGCGCAGCAGCTGAAATCGCCTCACGATGATGGGTTAGTACCTTGTTGCGCAGCCTGTTTCGTCGCACGCCGGACGACCTGACGGCCGCGCCGACGGTGGCAGGCCAGCCGGCGCGCGTGCCGCCCGGCGTCTGCGTGTATGCGGTGGGCGACATCCACGGTCGCGCCGATCTGCTCGAGGAGATGCATCGCCTGATCGCCGAGGATGCGGCGGCGCTCACGCCGGGCACCGGTAAGCTGGTCGTGTACCTCGGGGACTACGTCGACCGTGGCCTGGAGAGCCGCCGCGTCGTCGATCTCCTGATCAACGATCCTCTGGAGGAGTTCCAGGCCGTGCATCTGCTCGGCAATCACGATGCCTGGCTGCTCAGTTTTCTGGTCGATCCCGCGATCGGGTCGATCTGGTTGCGCTACGGCGGGGACGCCACGATTCACAGCTATGGCGTGCAGTTCGGCATGCCACAGGACGATCTCCGCTTCTACGAGCAGCTGCAAGCCCAACTGCGCCAACGGATCCCGCGCAGCCACGTGGACTTTCTGCAGAGCCTCGAGCTGAGCTTCGAAAGCGGGGACTATCTGTTCGTGCACGCCGGCGTCGATCCAGCTGTTCCGCTGGATCAGCAGACGGCCGACGATCTACTGTGGATCCGCGAGCCGTTTCTGAGGTCCAGGCGCGATCTGGGACGCGTCGTGGTCCACGGTCACACCGTCGAATCGGAGCCGATCGTCCGGGCCAATCGAATCGGGATCGACACGGGCGCCTGCTGGACCGGTTGCCTGACCTGCCTGGTGCTCGAGGAGGGCGTTTTCCGTTTCCTGACCACGGGCGGACACGCCTACGCTCGTGGCTTCGGCAGCGAGCGATGACCTCGTCACGGACGGAGCCGGGGCGGGCGATGCGCCGGCCATGCCTGCGATGACCCGCAGCATCGGCAAATGATCTCGTTGCCCTGGCTGGGCGCCTGCGGCTCGTCTCAGCTAAGCGCCTGCCATTCAGAGGTCGACTCCAGAGGACAGGTGCCCCAAGATCAGGTTCGATGTGGTCTTCTATGTCGGCAGGGCCGAGAGCGACGGCAAGCCGACTGAATGGGTGCTTCGAAAGCTGCTCAAGAGTCCCGCCTCTTCTTTGGTTCCACTCGTGTGACGGTCGTGAGCCGAAACTTCTCTATTCGTTG
>DASUTC010000327.1 GCA_036374795.1 Herpetosiphonaceae bacterium | reverse complement strand
AAAGTGAGAACCGAGGTTCTCGTTCAGGGTCACGCATCACACGTCAGTTGGTCAGGTGCGCGCCACCGGGCGGCGATAAAAAATCGAGGGCGTGCGAACACCGCTCGATGCATCGGTCCCGATTGTGGCGGTCTGCCTCCTAAGGAGGCGAGACTGTGATGTCGTCGTTTGACGACGAAGCGTAGTGTACCACCCGGACAATCGTTTGTCAAATCGTATTTGGCAGTACGTTTCCGCTCACTCTCGCTCGATCGAACAGCGCTTTGTCACCAAAAACATGTCCTCGAAGCGAGAGCACGCAGTATATCACGGACTCCTGGTTTGTCAAGTTAATGTTTGGTGATAGGCAGGCCCGATCGAATCGTGCTCCGGCTACGCCCATACTCAGGAGCCATGCTAGAATAGCAGCGCGACAACCAGTAGCGTTTGCGCTACCTACAAGGCAAGGTTCAGCTATGTATTCGATTCACATCCTGATGAAACAGATCATCGACTACGCTGGCCTTTTTCCTCCAGCCGCCCTCGCCATGCAGCCTGCCGTTGCCAGCTACGCGGAGTACCGCCAGCAAGAAGATGCCTGGGCGCTTGGACGTTTTATTCTGCCGGTTTCGCGGCTGAGCGAGTTTGAAGGCGCATCGCGTGATCTTCTCCCACGCGATGCCAGCGTCGACCCGTGGCACCTCAGCGTGCTTGGCACAGCCGATCTGAAGTCTGATCTGGCTGCGATTCAGGCATTCAACCGGCGTCATACGAGAGCAGATCAAGGCGCGGCGCAGATCGACACGATCGAGCTGAAGGCTGCGAGCGCTGAAGAAGTCCTCTCAGCCATGCAGCTCATCGGAGGCGATTTCACGGCGTACTTCGAGATCCCGATCGCGTCCGATCCTCAATCATTGATCAATGCGATCGGGCGGGTAGGCGGCTGCGCGAAAGTGCGGACGGGCGGTACGCGCCAGGAGATGTTTCCAGATCCCGGCGATCTTATCCGCTTTATCGATGCCTGTGTGACGTCGGGCGTGCCCTTCAAAGCAACGGCTGGCCTGCATCATCCGCTGCGCTCGGTCTATCGCCTGACCTACGATCACGATAGCGCCACCGGAACGATGTACGGATTCCTCAACGTGTTCCTGAGCACCGCGTTCGTGGCTGCTGGAATGGATGTTGATGGCGCAATGCAGGTATTGCTCGAAGAGTCGGCTGAGGCATTCCGGTTTGAAGACAGCGGCATTCTATGGCGCAACCATCGGCTCGATACCGATGTCCTGTCACAGGTACGGCAACAATTCGCCATATCGTTTGGCTCTTGCTCGTTCCAAGAGCCGATCGACGAGTTGAAAGCGATGCAGCTTGTATGACATACGCCCTCAACGAGACACACGATCCGCACCTGCGCAGTTGGGTCGAATCAGCGCACGATCCGGCAACCGATTTTCCGATCCAGAATCTACCGTTCGGCGTGTTCCGGCGGGCAGGTACGAGCGAAGCCGCACGGGTGGGCGTCGCAATCGGCGATCACGTTCTTGACATCAGCACATGCCTGCGCCAGGGCTTGTTGGATGGTCCGGCTGCGGAGGCGTGTGCCGCGCCGTCGCTCAATGGGCTGATGTCGCTTGGGCCAGCCGCCTGGTCGGCGCTGCGGCAGCAGATCAGCCGCCTTCTGCGGGCGGATAGCGCAGCCTACCAGCGCGATCGGCAGATCGGCGACACAATGTTGGTGCCGATCGCCGAGGCCGAGCTGCTGCTGCCGGTTGAGATCGGCGACTACACCGACTTCTACGCCTCGGTGCATCACGCCACGAACGTCGGCAGCATGTTCCGCCCCGACAACCCATTGTTGCCCAACTACAAATACGTACCGATCGGCTATCACGGGCGGGCCTCCTCGATCGTCGCCAGTGGAACTGCCGTGCGCCGACCCAAGGGCCAGACCCGCGATCCGCAGGCGCAGCATCCGAGCTTCGGGCCGTGCAAGCTGCTGGACTACGAGGCAGAGGTCGGATTCTTCGTCGGACCTGGCAATCCGCTGGGCCAGCCGATCACGATCGATCAGGCCGAGCAGCACATCTTTGGCCTGTGCCTGGTTAACGACTGGTCGGCGCGTGATATTCAGACCTGGGAATACCAGCCGTTGGGGCCGTTTCTCGCCAAAAGCTTTGCGACCACAATCTCGCCGTGGATCGTCACGCTGGAAGCGCTCGCGCCATTTCGCAGCCCGGCATTCGAGCGCCCCCCCGACGATCCGCAGCCGCTACCCTACCTCGACCTTGACGAGAACCGCGACCAGGGCGGCATCGACATGACGATCGAGGTCTATCTGGCATCGCGGCAGATGCGCGAGCAGGGCATTGCGCCGCTGCGTCTCAGCCGCAGCAGCTTCGGCGGCATGTACTGGACGATCGCCCAGATGTTGACGCATCATGCCAGCAACGGCTGTAACCTGCGCCCAGGCGATCTGCTGGCGAGCGGCACGGTTTCGGGCGAGGACAAAGACGCGCGCGGCTGCCTGCTTGAGCTGACCTGGCGCGGCGCTGAGCCGATCGAGCTGCCGACCGGAGAGACACGAAAATTTTTGCAGGACGGCGATGAAGTGATCATGCGCGGCTCCTGCGAGCGCTCCGGCGCTGTACGGGTCGGCTTCGGCGAAAGCCGGGGCATCGTGCTGCCGGCGGTCGAGTAGCACAATGCTGCGGCGACGGAAGGTACAGGGTTAAGGATGAGCGACTTTACGCTATTTCACGGGCCAAACGCTGGCTATGCGCTGGAGCTGTACGAGCACTACCAGCGCGATCCACAGTCGGTCGATCCGGAGACACGGGCATTCTTCGAGCGGTGGAGGCCGCCTGAGCCAGCAAGCGCGACCGCTGCTCCGCCCGCGACTCCGGCACAGGCAGCAGAGCGCAGCCCGCTGGACGTGAGCCGTACCGTCGGCGCGGCGCGGCTGATCCGCTATATCCGCGAGCTGGGCCACCTTGCGGCGCGCATCGATCCGCTGGGCAGCGATCCGCCGGGCGATCCGGGACTCGACCCCGCCACGCACGACGTAACCGAGGCCGATCTTGCCGCACTGCCCGCCGAGATCGTGCGCGGGCCACTGGTCGAGGGCGCGCGCAATGCGCTTGAGGCCATCGAGCGGCTGCGGCAGGTTTATTCGGGCAGCGTCGGCTACGAAACCGATCATATTCAAGACCACCAGGAGCGCACCTGGATTCGCGAGGCGGTCGAGAGCCGCCGCTTCTTCCAACACTTCGACGCCGACCGCAAGCGCGAGCTACTTCAGCGCCTGACCGAGGTCGAGGTCTTCGAGCGTTTCCTGCATCAAACGTTTGTCGGGCAAAAGCGCTTCTCGATCGAAGGCAACGACATGCTGGTGCCGATGCTCGACACGATCATCCGCAACGCGGCGACCGCCGGGACGCGCGAAGTCGTTATGGGCATGGCGCACCGGGGGCGATTGAACGTGCTGGCGCATGTGCTGGGCAAGCCCTACGCGGCGATCCTGGCCGAGTTCCAGGCGGCGGCGCGCGACGTGGGGGCATCGCCCGAAGGCAAAGGCTCAACCGGCTGGACCGGCGACGTGAAGTATCACCTTGGCGCGCGCAGGGCCTACAAAGAAAGTGGCGTGGAGCAGATGCCGCTGACGTTAGCGCCCAATCCGAGCCACCTTGAGTTTGTTAACCCGGTGGTCGAGGGCCGCGCACGCGCCGCGCAGGAGCAGCGCGATCATCAGGGCGCGCCCAGCGGCGATCCTCATGCGTCGCTGGCGGTGCTGATCCACGGCGACGCGGCGTTTCCGGGCCAGGGCGTCGTCGCGGAGACGCTCAACCTTTCGCAGCTTGTCGGCTACCACACCGGCGGCACGATCCATATCATCATTAATAATCAGCTTGGCTTCACCACCCAGCCGCGCGACACGCGCTCGACGCTCTACGCCAGTGATCTTGCCAAAGGCTTCGAGATCCCGATCGTCCACGTCAACGCCGACGATCCGCACGCCTGTATCGCCGTGGCGCGCATGGCCTACACCTACCGCGAGCAGTTCGGCAAAGACTTCTTGATCGATCTGGTCGGCTACCGGCGCTGGGGCCACAACGAGGGCGATGAGCCGACGTTCACGCAGCCGATGATGTACGAGCGGATCGGCAAGCATCCGACCGTGCGCGCGCTCTGGGCGCAGGAGCTTGAGCGTCAGGAGGTCATCGCCAGCGCCGAGGCCGACGCGATGGTCGCGCAGGTACAGGAGCAGCTCAAGCAGGCGCGGCAGCAGGCGACCGAGCAGCCGGATCAGTACAAGACGACGCCGCACGAGCCAGCGCCGCCGGAGATGGAGGGCATCGCGACGGCAGTGCCCGCAGAGCGTCTCCGCGAACTCAACGACGCGCTGCTGGAACGACCCGAAGGCTTCACGCCGCATCCCAAGCTGGAGCGGGCGCTTCAACGTCGCCGCGACGCGCTACAAGAGGGCCGCGCGATCGACTGGGGCCATGCCGAAACGCTGGCCTTTGCCTCGATCCTCGCCGACGGCACGCCGATCCGGTTGACGGGACAGGACAGCGAGCGCGGCACCTTCAGCCAGCGCCATGTCGTGCTGCACGATGTCAAGACCGGCGCGCGCTACGCGCCGCATCAGGCGCTACCAGCAGCCAGCGCGACCTTTGCCGTGCATAACAGCCCGCTGTCGGAGAACGCGGCGCTCGGCTTCGAGTACGGCTACAGCATGCACGCGCCCGGCGTGCTGGTGCTGTGGGAGGCCCAGTTCGGTGACTTCGCCAACGGCGCGCAGGTGATCATCGACCAGTTTATCGTGTCGGGGCGGGCCAAGTGGGGCCAGACGCCCTCGCTGGTGCTGCTGCTGCCGCACGGCTACGAAGGCCAGGGGCCGGAGCATTCCAGCGCCCGGCTTGAGCGCTTCCTTCAGCTCGCCGCCGACGGCAACATCCGCGTCGCCAACTGCACCACCGCAGCGCAGTATTTCCACCTGCTGCGGCGACAGGCCGCCCTGCTTGAGCGTAGCCCGCGCCCGCTGGTGGTGATGACGCCTAAGAGCCTGCTGCGCCACCCACGCGCGGCGGCAGCGCTCGACGACCTGGCGGACGGGCGGTTTCAGCCAGTGATCGTCGAGACGCTGGGAGTGGGGCGCGACGAGCAGGTGACGCGATTGATATTGTGCAGCGGCAAAGTCTACGTCGATCTGATCGCCAAAGCCGAAGAGGCCGCAGCCGACAATCTGGCGATCGTGCGTGTGGAGGAGCTGTACCCGTTCCCAGGCGAAGATCTGCGCGCGGCGATCGAGCGCTTCCCGAAGCTCGGCGAGATCGTCTGGCTGCAAGAGGAGCCGCGTAACATGGGCGCGTGGAGCTTCGTCGCGCCCAGGCTGGGCGAGCTGCTGAGCCGCGACATCGAGCTTCAGTACGCGGGACGCGCCGAGGCCGCGAGCACGGCGGAAGGCTCGCTGGCGCTGCATACCGTCGAGCAAACGCGGATCATCACGGCGGCGCTGGAAGGCAGCGCTCAGGCTGTCACTGTACACGACTAGCGGACAGGAGAAACCGATGGCGGTTGAGATAAAAGTTCCGGCGCTGGGCGAGTCGATCGTCGAGGCAACGATCGGCAGGTGGCTCAAGCGCGAAGGCGAGCAGGTCAGCGCTGGAGAGCCGGTGGTCGAGCTTGAGACTGACAAGGTGAACATCGAGGTGATGGCCGAGCAGACCGGCCTGCTGGAGCGGATCATCAAGCGTGAGGGCGAGAACGTCGGCATTGGCGATACGATCGGCACGCTCCAAACCGACGGCAGCGCAGCCGCAGCGCCAGCGCCCCAGGAAGCGCCCGCCCAGGCAAAAGAGTCCACCACAGCGCCCGCCACGCAGGAAGCGCCCGCCCAGGCAGAAGCGCCCGCCCAGGCAGAAGAGTCTACCAAGCGGCAGCCTGCGGCACCGCCGATCACGCCCGTAGCGCGGCGGATGGCTACGGAGCAAGGCGTCGATCTGAGCGGTGTGACCGGCAGCGGACCCGGCGGGCGGATCACCAAGGAGGACATCGCCGCGCGGGTTCAGACCGGCGCAGCACCAGCGGCACAGCCCGCTCCGGCACCAGCGGCACAGCCCGCTCCGGCACCAAGTGCCCCGGCGAGCGACCGCCGCGAAGAGCGCGTGCGGATGTCGCGCCGACGACAGACGATCGCGCAACGGCTGGTAGAGGCGCAGCACACGGCGGCGATGCTGACGACATTCAACGAGGTCGATATGAGCGCCGTAATGGAGCTACGCAAGCGGCGCAAAGAATCGTTCCGCGAGCGGCACGGCGTCAACCTGGGCTTTATGTCGTTCTTCACCAAGGCGGTGATTGGCGCGCTCAAAACGTTTCCGCATCTGAACGCCGAAATCCAGGGCAACGAGCTGGTGATCAAGCACTACTACGACATCGGCATCGCCGTGGGCGCGGAGGAGGGCCTGGTAGTGCCCGTGGTGCGCAACGCCGACCGCAAGACCTTTGCCGAGCTAGAGCGCGAGATTGCTGATCTGGCCGAGCGCGCCCGTGAAACCAGGCTCTCGCTCGCCGACCTACAGGGCGGCACCTTCACGATCACCAACGGCGGCGTCTTTGGCTCGCTTATGTCAACTCCCATCCTGAACACACCGCAGGTCGGCATCCTGGGCATGCACAAGATACAGGAGCGTCCGGTCGCGCTGAATGGACAGGTTGCGATCCGCCCGATGATGTACCTGGCGCTCTCTTACGATCATCGCATCGTCGACGGCAGCGAGGCGGTGCGCTTCCTGGTGCGGATCAAAGAGCTGATCGAAGATCCCGAAACGCTGCTGCTCGAAGGCTAGGCCGGGGGAGAACACAGGAACACAAAACGAGGGAACACAGGACAAACCAGGAACCGAGGGAAGCCCCGAACGTGGAACGCGGAGCAAAGCGATCAGGAGCCGGGGGTCAGGCCGAAAGTTGGGCATTGACACACGGCTCCCAATCCTTCTATAATCGGTCAAACTCTTCCACTGCTACCGCGTGCGAGTGCTACAGATCATGCATACGGGCCGTGCTCACCGATGCGCTGTAGACCCGACCATACTCGTCGTTTCTACCACCAGCAGACCATCCCACCGCTTTAACCGGTGAGCGACAACAACTTTCAGCGAAGAAAGGAGTCGTGCGCAACAGTCATTGCCGATGAGCTACCGTGGAATCCCACAGATGTTAAAGACCGCTCTTTTAGGAGGATGCACGTGAAACGACTCTCTCTGCTGCGCGTAGCAGCCCTGCCCGTCCTGCTCAGCCTGCTGCTGGGCCTTGCCGTCTCACCAGCTCAGGTTATCCGCGCCGACGCCCTACAGACCTATATCGTGCTGTACAAAGCGGCGGCAGTGCCAGCGGATGTCGCCTCCATAATCGCCGCAGCGGATGGCGTCTTCGTTCACGGCTACGATGCGATCGGCGTCGTGATCGCACGCTCGGCGAATCCCAGCTTCCGCGAGGCGCTGCTGCAAGACAGCCGAATCGAGAGTGCCGCCGCGACCGCCGCATTCGGCGTCAACATCGACGATCTCGACGGCGACGACGGACTCCCCCCAGGCGATCTGCCGAATGCTCCGGCCACGGATGCCGACACGTTCAGCGGCCTTCAGTGGGATATGCGCCAGATCAGCGCGCCGCAAGCCCACGCAATCACCGGCGGCAGCCGCGCGGTCCTCGTCGGCGACATCGACACCGGCCTCGACTACCGCCATCCCGATCTTGTGCCCAACCTGGACTTTGCCAACAGCGTCTCGTGCGTCGGCGGCGTGCCCAACCAGGCACCGGCTGCATGGGATGACGACAGCGGCCACGGCACGCACACGGCAGGCACGATCGCAGCCGCCGCAAACGGCATCGGCATCGTCGGCGTCGCTCCCAACGTCCGTCTCGCGGCGATCAAAGCATCCGACTCGCAAGGATTTTTCTACCCTGAGGCGGTCGTCTGCTCGTTCATGTGGGCCGGTGATCGCGGCTTTGACGTGACGAACAACAGCTACTTCGCCGATCCGTTCCTCTACAACTGCAAGAACGATCCGGAGCAGCACGCGATCTGGAAAGCCGAGCAGCGCGCGATCCACTACGCGCTGAGCCAGGGCGTGACGATCGTCGCGTCGGGCGGCAACAGCAACCAGGACATGGCGCGTCCGCCGCTGGGCAACGAGTGCATCCGTATTCCGAGCGAGGTCGAGGGCGTGATCACCGTATCGGCGAACGGCAACCTCCGGCAGAAGTCGTACTACTCGAACTACGGCGTCGGCGAGATCGACGTCACCGCGCCCGGCGGCGACGCGCTCTTCCAGCTCACGCCGCAAGCGCCCAACGGTCGCGTGCTCTCGACGTATCCTGCGGCGTTTAGAAACGCAGCGGGCGTGTTCCAAGATCCGGCGGCTCCGGGTGCGTACTACCGCTACCTGCAAGGCACGTCGATGGCCGCGCCCCACGTAACCGGCGTGGCCGCGCTGATCGTCAGCCGCTACGGCGATGCGCAGACGCCGCAGAATGGAAAGCTGCGGCCCGGCCAGGTGCAGGCGCTGATCAACCAGACCGCCGAT
>DASUTC010000326.1 GCA_036374795.1 Herpetosiphonaceae bacterium | reverse complement strand
TCCTGGGGCGCGGTTCGCGGTGCGTCCCAGGAACTTCGCGCGTTCCTGGCGGCGCGCCTGCCCGACTACATGGTGCCGAGCGCGTGGGTGCTGCTGGACGCGCTGCCGCTGACGCCCAACGGCAAGCTCGATCGCAAGGCGCTGCCCGCGCCGGAGTGGAACGGCACCGAGCAGCGCGATAGCTTCGCCGCGCCGCGCACGCCGACCGAGGAGCGGCTCGCGGCGATCTGGGCCGAGGTGCTGGGCATCGAGCTGGTCGGCGTCGAGGATAATTTCTTTGAGATCGGCGGGCACTCGCTGCTGGCAACGAGGGTGATCGCGCGGGCACGAGATGTATTCCAGGTGGACCTGCCGCTGCAAAAGCTCTTTGAGGCACCGACCGTCGCCGGGCTGGCCTCGACGATCGAGGCGAGCCAGACAACAGCGGACGATCGGATCGTCGCCCTGCCTCGCGATGACGAGAATGTGGTGTTTCCCGCCTCGTTCGCGCAGCGGCGGCTCTGGCTGCTCGCTCAGCTCGATCCCGGCAGCGCCGCCTATCATGTGCCGCTGAGCATCCGCCTGACCGGAGCCCTGGACGCCGCCGCGCTGACGGCCAGCTTCAACACGCTCATCGCCCGCCACGAGGCGCTGCGCACCAGCTTTGTCCTGCGCGCTGGACAGCCCGTGCAGCACGTCCAGCCGCCCGCCGCCCTGCCGCTGCCCTGTCACGATCTCCGTTCCCTGCCGGAGCCCCAGCGCCGCGCCCAGCTTGCGGCCCTCCAGCACCACGTCACCGCGCAGCCCTTCGATCTCACCCGCGCCCCGCTGCTCCGCGCCGCGCTCCTGCGCCTTGGCGACACCGAGCATCTGCTGCTGCTCTGCCTGCATCACATCGTCGTCGATGGCTGGTCGTTGGGCGTGCTCGTGCGTGAGCTGGCCGCCTGCTATCGCGCGCTGCGCCAGGAGCAGCCGCCCGACCTGCCCGACCTGCCGATCCAGTACGCCGACTTCGCCCTCTGGCAGCGCGCATGGCTGCAAGGCGCAACGCTTGACCGCCTGCTGGCCTACTGGAAGGCGCAGCTTGCCAACCTCACCCCGTTGGCCCTGCCCACCGATCGCCCGCGTCCGGCAATGCTGTCGACGGCTGGCGCGCAACAACCGATCAGCTTCGCGCCTGCGCTTGTAGCTCGCCTGGAACACCTGAGTCAGCAGGCTGGCACAACCCTGTTCATGACGCTGCTAGCGACGCTCCAGGTGCTGCTGCATCGCTACAGCGGCCAGGAGGACATCGCAGTCGGCACGCCGATCGCCAATCGCACGCGCGCCGAGAGCGAGGGGATCGTCGGCTGTTTTGCGAACACGCTCGTGCTGCGCGCCGACCTTTCGGGCAATCCAACGTTCCGCGATCTGCTGGGGAGGGTGCGCGAGATCTGCCTGGGCGCGTATGGGCATCAAGATCTGCCCTTTGAGCTTGCCGTGGATCTCGTCCAGCCGGAGCGCGACCTCAGCCACTCGCCGCTGTTCCAGGTGCTCTTCGTGCTGCAAAATACGTCGCTGCCAGCGCTGGATCTGCCTGAGCTGCACACGGAGCTGCTGCCGATCGATACCGGCAGCGCGAAGTTCGAGCTAACGCTGGATTTGAGTCCGGGCAGCGATGGCGGACTGTTCGGATACCTGGAATACGCGACCGATCTGTTTGCGGCGGACACGATCGAGCGCATGGCCCGTCATCTGACGACGCTGCTGGAAAGCGTGGCAGCCAGCCCGGAGCAGACGATTGGCGATCTTCCGCTGCTGCCGTCCGCCGAGCGTCGGCAAATCCTCGATGAGTGGAACGCAACCGGGTCGGCGTATCCGGTCGATCAGTCGATTGCTACGCTCTTCGAGGCGCAGGCGGCGCGCACGCCCGATGCAGTTGCGGTCGTCGGTGGAGATCGACGACTGACCTACGCCGAACTCGACGCGCGGGCAAACCAGCTAGCTCACCATCTGCGCATGCTGGGAGTAACGCCGGAGGTCTGCGTCGGCGTCTGCCTCCAGCGCTCGCCTGAGCTGGTCGTTGGTCTGCTGGGCATTCTGAAAGCCGGTGGCGCGTATGTGCCGCTCGATCCGGCGTATCCTCGTGAGCGGCTTCAGCATATGCTGCTCGACAGCGGCGCGCGGGTGCTGCTGGCCCAGCAGGCGCTCCTTGACTCGCGATTCGTAGCGGATCACGATCGCGAGGCGGGCACCGAAGGTGCGGCGGTGGTGCTCATCGATCGGGACTGGACCGCGATTACGCGGCAGCCCATGACAGCGCCCGGCACTCGCCTTGATCCAGCGAATCTGGCGTATATCATCTATACCTCAGGCTCGACCGGACGACCCAAAGGTGTCGCGATCACCCATCGCAACGCGGTCGCCCTGATCCACTGGGCCGGAACAGTCTTTAGCCCAGACGAGCTAGCGGGGACGCTGGCAGCGACGGCGCTCAGCTTCGACTTGTCGGTCTTTGAGCTATTCGTACCGCTGAGCCTGGGCGGCACGGTCATCCTGGCCGAAAATGCCCTGCAATGGCCCGCCGCCGGGCTGCCGGTGACGCTGGTTAACACCGTGCCCTCGGCGATCACTGAGCTGCTCCGGCTGGACATGCTGCCCGACTCGGTGTCTACCGTCAATCTGGCGGGAGAGCCGCTGCCGCTGGATCTGGTCAGGCAGCTCTACGCGCGCTCGCATATTCGGCGTGTCTATAACCTGTACGGCCCCTCCGAGGACACAACCTACTCGACCTTCGCGCTTCAGGAGCGGCTGTCCGACGACGCGCCGACAATCGGACGACCGATCAGCAACAGCCGCGCCTATGTGCTGGACGCGCGGTTGCAGCCCGTCGCGATCGGCGTGATTGGCGAGCTGTACCTGGGCGGTGTCGGGCTGGCCCGTGGCTATCTTGGCCGCCCCGATCTGACCGCCGAGCGCTTCCTGCCCGATCCATTCAGCGGCGTCGCGGGGTCGCGGCTCTACCGCACGGGCGATCTGGTCCGCTACCTGCCCAACGGCGATCTCGACTATATCGGGCGGATCGACCACCAGATCAAGCTGCGCGGGTATCGCATCGAGCTGGGCGAGATCGAGGCCGCGCTGCGCCAGCACG
>DASUTC010000325.1 GCA_036374795.1 Herpetosiphonaceae bacterium | reverse complement strand
AAAGTCCTATGTACGAAGCTGGCAGTAGTCACATAGAATCAATGCCACGCGGCAATGAAAGCTTGGATCAGCTTCTCGCAGAATTTGAGAGCCTTTCCGATGCGGACATCCTCGCCATGCTTGAAACTGCGGACCAGCACGAAAATATGGATTCCTAAATCAAGGTAGACTCATGAATGATCTAGCGAAGCGCTTAGCCGAGCTACCTCCTGAAAAACGAAAGCTGTTCGTCGAGGCACTGAAACGCAAAGGAGCGCAGTTCAACTCATTTCCTTTGTCGTTTGCCCAGCAACGCTTGTGGTTTCTTCAACAGTTGGAGCCAGACTCCGCGCTGTACACAATTCCGGGCATCCTGTATCTCGATGGAGCGCTGGATCGAGCGGCGCTTGAGCGCAGCCTGCAAGCGCTGATCGAGCGTCATGAGGTGCTGCGCACCACGTTCATTGGCATCGACGGCCAGCCGGTGCAGATGGTACAACCGGCATGGCGTCTCGCGCTGCCGCTGGTGGATCTGCAAGCGCTCTCCGGCGCGGAGCAGGATACCGAGCTGCGGCGGCTGAGCGTCGAGCAGATGAGCCAGCCCTTCGATCTGGCGATCGGCCCGCTGCTGCGCGTCACGCTGGCACGGCTACACGAGGCCATGCCCGAAGGGCACCCGGCACCCGGTACCCGCGACCGGCACGCGCTGCTGGTGACGATGCATCATATCATCTCGGATGGCTGGTCGCTGGGCATCTTTGTGCGCGAGCTGGCCGCGCTGTATCAGGCGCAGCTCGCGAGCAAGCACCCGGGCAACGGCGCGCCAGCCGCCACGAGCACGCCGCTGGGCCCGGTGGGCACCCCGCTGCCGATCCAGTACGCCGACTTCGCGCGCTGGCAGCGCGAGCGGCTGCAAGGATCGCTGCTGGAGACGCATCTCGACTACTGGCGACAGCAGCTCGGCGGCTCGCTGCCGGTGCTTGAGCTGCCCACGGATCGTCCGCGTCCTGCCGTGCAGACCTTCAACGGCGCGCGCTGCCCGCTGACGCTGCCGCAGCCGTTGGCTGCCGCGCTCACGGCGCTGAGCCAGCGCGAAGGTATGACGCTGTTCATGACGCTGCTGGCGGCGTTCGACGTGCTGCTGTATCGCTACACCGGCCAGACCGACCTCCTGGTCGGCTCGCCGATCGCGGGGCGGACGCGCGCCGAAACCGAGGCGCTGCTGGGCATGTTTGTCAATACGCTCGTGCTGCGGACCAACCTGAGCGGCAATCCGACGTTTCGCGAGACGCTTCAGCGGGTACGATCGACCGCGCTGGGCGCGTATCGCCACCAGGAAGTGCCCTTCGAGAAGCTGGTCGAAGTCTTGCAGCCGGAGCGCAACCAGAGCCACGCGCCGCTCTTCCAGGTGATGTTCGTGCTGCAAAGCGGCGAGCTAGAGCCGATTGCGCTGCCGGATCTGATGATCCGGCCCGAAGCTGTCTACAGCGCGACGGCCAAGTTCGATCTGACGCTCGATCTGCAAGAAACGCCCGACGGGCTGCGCGGCTCGCTCGAGTACAACACCGATCTCTTTGACGAGCCGACGATCGCACGGATGGTCGAGCACCTGACGACGCTGCTGCACAACGTCGTCGCCGATCCGGGTCAGCGCATCGGTGCGCTGGAGCTGCTGACCGCCGCCGAGCGTCAGCAGATGCTTGTGCAGTGGAACGCGACGCGGGCTCCGTATCCCGCCGACCAGTGCTACCACGAGCTGGTGACGGCGCAGGCCGAGCGCACGCCCGATGCTATCGCGGTGGTCTATGAAGGCGCAGCGCTGCGCTACGGCGAGCTCAACGAGCGCGCGAATCGGCTGGCGCATGAGCTACAGGCGCTTGGCGTGGGGCCTGATACGCGGGTTGGCCTGTGCATGGAGCGCTCGCCGGAGCTCGTGATCGGCATCCTGGGCATTCTCAAGGCGGGCGGCGCGTACGTGCCCCTCGATCCCAGCTATCCGCAGGAGCGGCTGCACTTCATGCTCGCCGACGCGCAGATGCCGGTGCTGCTGACTCAGCAGCGGCTCCGCGCGCGGCTGCCCCAGGACGTCGCGCGCATCATCGAGCTGGACGCCGCGTGGCCGCGCATCGCGCTGCGCCCCGCCGCCAACCCGCCCAGCGCCGCCACGCCCGATCACCTCGCCTATCTCATCTATACCTCCGGCTCCACCGGCACCCCCAAAGGCGCGATGATCCCCCATCGCGGCCTGGTCAACTACGTCTCCTGGGCGGCCCACGCCTACCACGTGGCCGCCGGACGTGGCACCCCGGTCCACTCGCCGATCGGCTTCGATCTGACCGTCACCAGCCTGCTCGTGCCCCTCGCCGTCGGCCAGCGCGTCCACCTGCTGCCCGATGCGCAGGCGCTCGATGGCCTCAGCGCCGCGCTCCAGCCCGACGCC
>DASUTC010000324.1 GCA_036374795.1 Herpetosiphonaceae bacterium | reverse complement strand
GGTGCTGGGCATTTTAGCCTTCGGCCTCGATACGGCGGCGGGCCTGCTCTTCGCCAAGTTCCTGAACCTGCTGAGCGGCGGTCGCTTCAATCCGCTGATCGGCGCGGCTGGCATCAGCGCCTTTCCGATGGCCGCGCGGGTGGTGCATCGCGTCGCGCAGGAGGAGGACTTCGAGAACTTCTTGCTGATGCACGCGATGGGCGCGAACGCAGCCGGACAGGTCGCCAGTGTGGTTGCCGGCGGCGTGGTGCTGGCGCTGATGGGTGCGGGATAGCGCTCAATTCCCTGGCGGAAATCCAAAGCCCTGCTGCCTGCACGCAGCGGGGCTTGTCGTGCGCGGCGAGATGTGGGCAGCGATCCGTTCATCACCTTGTTCTCAGCTTTTTCTCAGGTACAATAGGTACAGTAGCAGCATATCGATATTGGAACCCCGCACCGCACCTCATCTCTACCTGCCGATGGTGCGTCACTCGCAGAACGGAAGAAGGAGCACACGATGATTGGACGAGCGAGCATCTCCGCGATGTGTCTCGCACTGGTCTTGCTGACCGCGGCCTGGCCCGCTCCGTCGCACGCGCAATCCTCGTGGCGCGTCGGGTTGCAGGTGGGCCACTGGCGCGCAAACGAGCTGCCGGACGAGCTAAAAAATCTGCGGACGAGCACGGGCGCGGCGGCGGGCGGTCTGCGCGAGGTTGATGTTAACCTCGCGGTCGCCAACCGGGCGGCGGAGTACCTGCGCAGCGCGGGTGTCACCGTCGATCTGCTGCCTGCGACGGTGCCGCCGAGCTACCGCGCCGATGCATTCGTCGCGATCCACGCCGACGGCAGCGCGAGCTCGCGGATCTCCGGCTGGAAGGCCGCCGCCCACTGGCGGGAATGGGAAGCGGCAACCGCGCTGATCGAGGCGCTCAGGGCGGAGTACGGCCCGGCCTCTGGGCTGCGCTGGGACGGTGATCGCGTCACGTCGAATATGCGCGGCTACTATGCCTTCAGCAGCCGCCGCTTCGATCACTCGGTTTCGACGTACACGCCCGCTGTGATCCTGGAGATGGGCTACCTGACCAATGCAAACGATCGGCGGGCTATGACGCAGGGCGCCGACCGGCTGGCGCGCGGCGTCTCTAACAGTATCCTGCGCTTTCTGCGCTCCGCGCCTGCGGCTGGCTGGCCCGAACCGCCGCCGCTGCCCGATCTGCGCGCCACGGTGATCGTCGCAACGGCAAACCTGCGCGCGGGGCCGGGCACCAGCTACCCGATCGTCCGCAGCGTCGGGCGGAATCGCATCCTGATGATCGAGGAGGAGCGCGGCCCGTGGCTCAAGGTCTTCTCCTACCGCTCCCGCAATGGCGAGCGCTGGGTTCATCGCGATGTCGTGCGTCTGCAACGGCTGAGCGACGAGCCGGCTCGGGATAGCTAGCGAGCCGCAAGGCCGGGGGCTTGGGGAGTTCTCCCAAAATCCTCATCCTATAAGGTTTGGTCGACCGGAAGATCCGGCAGTGTCAGCGATGGCGCTGCCGTTTCGCGTCTCCTGGCTGACAGGATACTAGGCTCTGATACGACTCGTGGGTCGCTGCGGCTGATGAGCAGGCAGCGCGATCGTAAAGATTGTGCCCTGGCCGCGCGCGCTTTCGACGGCAATCGTGCCGCCGTGCGCCTCAACGATCGATTTCGCGATCGCCAGCCCCAGCCCCGAAGAGCCGTCGTGCTGCTGGCGCGATCGATCGGCGCGGTAGAAGCGCTCAAAGATGTAGGGCAGGTCATCGGGAGCGATGCCGCTGCCGGTGTCCTGAACGCGGAACAGGACCGTGCTCGCTCGCGGCTCCGCCGCGAGCGTGATCGCGCCATGCGCCGGAGTGTAGCGCAGCGCGTTGCCGAGCAAGTTGCCCAACACCTGCGCGATCCGCTCCGGGTCCGCGTCGACCTCCGGCAGATCGGGCGCGACCTGCACCACCAGCGCGATCTGGTGTGTCTGGGCCTGTGCCCTGTAGGCCGACGCGGCTCGCTCCAAAAGCGCCTGCGGCGCGCTCGGCTGGCGGGTCAGTGGAAGCTCGCCCGCGTCGGCCAGCGACAGCGTGCGCAGATCGTCGATCAGGTGCTGGAGATGCTGCGCCTCGGTGTGGATCGTGTCGAAGATGTCTTGTTCGGGTGGCAGCTTGCCCTCGCGGAGCGCCTCGGTATAGCCCAGGATCACGCTGAGCGGCGTCCGCAGATCGTGGGCGATATCCGCCGTCATCTGGCGGCGCAGCGTGGTTGAATGAGCCAGATCCGCGCTCATCTGGTTGAAGGATGCCGCTAGAGCGCCCAGCTCGTCACGCGAGCGAACCGTCACCTGGCGGCCCAGCGCGCCTTTCGCTACCGCCTGCGTGGCCGCCGTCAGCTCGCGGAGCGGCTGCGTCAGGGTGCGAGCCAGCAAGATCCCAAGCAGCAGCGCCATCACCGCTGCGCCCACGGCGCTGTAGGTGATCGCCTCGGTGATTCGCTCCAGAAAGTCCGCCTCAGGCGTTCCCGGCCCCGGACGCCGAGCGCCTGCGCTCAAGAGCCACCCCACGGTCTTGCCGTCGACCTTGATTGGCTCGCCGCGCGCGCGGTCGTACGGCGGCACGCGCGAACCTGGGGGGTAGCGGCCACCGCCCAGCACGACCCATCCAGCCGGGTCTACCAGCACCGGCGGCGGACGATGGTCATCCAGCCCCGATTGTCCGAAGCGGTCGCGCGCCAGATCGCCCGCCAGCCCATCCCAACCGCCGCTCGTCTTGTAATAGCGGGTCAGAGCCGCGATCAGGGTGCGGTCGCGCTCGGCGGCAAACTGGTTGACGGCACCGCGCGTGCGCAGCCCGACGAAGACCGCCACCAGCAGCGCGCCGATCAGTCCGACGGCGAGAAATGCCAGGGTCAGCTTCAGCGCAAGCGAGCGCGGGCTGGGCAGCGCAAGCGGGTGAGTTGGAGCGGTGCTCTCACGTCGAGCCGGGCGGATCATAGCTGCCTCGTGTCTGTACACTGCTTATTTATCGGCGGCAAAGCGGTAGCCGACGCCGAAGACAGTCTCGACATAGCGCGGGTTGCGCGGGTCGGGCTCGATCTTGGTGCGTAAGTTGCGGATATGAACGTCGATCGTGCGCTCGTAGCCCTCGTAGGCGGTTCCCTGGAGCCGATCCAGCAGATCCAGACGCGAAAAGGCGCGGCCCGGAGCCGCGATCAGTGTCGCCAGCAGATCGAACTCGGAGGGCGTGAGATCGACGTGCCGCCCGCCGACGGTGACGATCCGCGCGTTGCGATCGAGCGTGATGTCCGCCGCGCGCAAGAGATCCGGCTCAAAAGCGTCCTTGCTTGCGCGGCGCAGGATCGCCCGCACCCGCGCCGCTAGCTCACGGGGGCTGAACGGCTTGGTCACGTAATCGTCGGCTCCCAGCTCCAGCCCTAGCACCTTGTCGTTTTCTTCGAGCTTGGCGGTCAGCACAAGGATCGGCGCGCTGCCCTCTTTGCCGTAGGCGCGGATGAAATCGTATCCGCTCATTTCGGGCATCATCAGATCGAGGATGATCAGGTCGGGATGCTCCTGACGCGCCACCAGCAGCGCCTCACGACCATCCGCCGCCATCACCACTCGAAACCCTTCCTGGGTCAGATAGCTTGCCACCATCTTGCGCAGGCTTGCCGTATCGTCCACGACGAGTATCGTCTTCATTGCAGCCTCGTCCTCATCCCCAAAGTATCAGGCTACTTCGGCACGGCCACGAAGTCGATTTCGAGCCGCACCTGCTCGGCGACGCTGGCTACCTGCGGCACCCGTGGGATCGTAATGCCGTAGTCGGCGTAGCTGATCGTCGTCTTGGCCGTGCCTTCGAGGCGGGTGTCGGATGCGGGCGTGGCCGTTACGTCGAATGTCACCTCTCTGGTAGCATCACGAATAGTCAGATCGCCGACGATCTGGAAGCTGTAGCTCTGGCCGATCGTGGCGCTCTGCGGCAGACCGACGAGCTGCTTGGGCGTGAAGGTGATGAACTCGTACTGGTCGGTCAGCAGAATCCGGTTTTTGATCGCGCGGTTGCGAAACTCGCTATCGGTCGTCAGCGTGCGCGCATTGACCTGGATCGTTCCAAGCTGGCTTTGCGAGAGATTGTCCGGATCGACGGCGATCTCACCGGCCACCTGATTGGTCGTGCCGACGACCGTCTTGGGCGCGTTGTTCAGCACCTCATCGATGATGAAGCGCGCCTCGGATTCTTCAGGGATGATCTGCGCGACGATCGGGCTAGACGCGCCAGGCGCTGCCGCCGCGTTAGGGGCTGCGGCCTCAGTAGCCGAGGAATCTGTGGTTGCCGCCGGATCTGTCGGAGCGGTAGTCGCTGCTGCGGTTGCTACGGTTGGCGCGGCGCTGGCCGACGCCGCAGCGCTGGTTGCCAGCGGCAGCGCCTCGATCGGCTTGCTGGCCTCTGCCGGTGCTCTGAGCACGCTGTAGGCCGTTGCGCCCAGGATCATAATGAGCACCAGCACGCCCGCCACGATCATCTTCTGTAGATTTGCCATCGTTATTGTTGTCCTTATCTTCCTCATTAAGAGCGGCGGACGGATTTGTCCGCCGCCGCATCCGTTCCTCTTCGATCCAGCTACGAGCGCAGGCCATTATATCATCGCTGCTCTACACCGCTAGCCTGACGACGTGCTAGAGCGTGGTTCCCGAACTCGTGGGCGACGACTGGGGCGTTGTCGGAGTCTGCGGTGTCGTCGGCGCGCCCGGCACGTCGGGCATGCCCCGTCCACGATGGCCGCGTCCGTGAGGCGCGAGGATCTGCGAGCCGCGCTGCTGCAACTGGGCGTAGTGCGCGTCGGCCTGCGCCTGGGTCAGGCTGCCGCTCGCCACCTGCTGATCGAGCTGGGTCTTGGCCGCCGCGAGCGCCGCGCTGATCACCGCCTGCTCGGTGGTGTTGTGCGCCTGCGCCAGCTGGGCGAGAGTCTGCCCGCTGCGCAGTTGCGTCATCAGCTCGTCGGTGGTGATATTGAGCGCCTTAGCCGCCGCGTCGAACATTGCCTGGTGGACCGCGCCGCCCTTGTGTAGCCCGCCGAGCTTCCCGCCGCGACCACCCCAGAGCGCGCCTGCGTCGCCTGCCTGGATGCGCGCTTTGAGCGCGTCAGCCTGCGCCTGGGTCAGCGTGCCCTGCTGGACCGCCTCGTCGGCGGTGCTGTTGCCCGCGCTCACGATCGCGCTATCGAGCGCCGAGCGCTGGATGTTCAAGGCCGCCGCGAGCTTATCCAGAAAGATATTGCGCAGCGATGCGCCGGGCGATGCTGGCTGCGTTTGCGTCGGCGGCTGGGTCTGCGCGCTGACGCTCGTGCCGCGCACGGTGGGGCCGAAGACAACGCCGAGCACGAGTCCCATGACCAGCGCTGCCGTGATGACGAACGATTTTCGTTGCATTGGGTGTTCTCCTTCGAGTTGAAAACGTCCGAGCTGCTCGTCGCGGCGGTTGTGGGGGAGCCCAACGCTCGCGTCACGATGCTCCTGATGTGATCAGGATACCGCGCTGATATTTAGAAATTGTTCAGAAGTGATAAGCAATCTATGTGGATTGCGCGATCGTCGGGCCGCTCTGAATCTGGTACGTTACATAACGTGGTAGCTGCCCGGCGCTACGCCATGTCGAGAACGAAATCGAACGTCGCGGCTGTGCTGCCGCCGCTCTCCTGAACGTCCACCACCAGATCCGGGCTGAAGATTCCGTCCGAGCTGTTGCCCGGCTCGTCGGGAAAGTAGAGCTGCGTCGTCAAGATCGGCTGGCTGGGTGCCTGGACCTTCAGGTGAATGTGGCGCGTCCGCCCAGGATACAGGCCCGGCATGATCGTCTCAAGGCGGTAGCGCCCCTGATCGTCGGTGAACTGGTGGCCGCGCAGCCGGTAGCCGACGTTGTCGTACTCGCCGCTGTCGTCGGCGTGCCAGAAGTCGATCAGCGCGCGCGCGACGGGCTTGCAGCTCGTGGTCAACACGGTGCCGGTAAGCACAAGCGGCGTTCCGGTGATGCCCGCCTCGATCAGGGATGTGCGCTCCGGCGAGTTCGGCGTGTAGTACGGCCCTTCGGTCTGCCCCGGCGTGATCTCGTCGTCGTCGGCGCACGACGGCGTTGGCTGAAGCGTCTGCGCCGCCGCCGCTTGTGTCGGCTGCGTCTCCGTCGCGGCCTGTGTCGGCGCGGCTGTCGGCTGCGTCTCCGTCGCGGCCGTTGGTGGCACGCTGGTCGGCTGCGGCGTCACGGCGGCGACCGGCGTATCGCGGCTAACGATCTGTCTGGCGCAGGCCGCAAGCGCGAGCGCGGCGGGCAGCGCGAGCGCGGCACGCAAAAACGCTCGGCGCGTGGCGTCGGTTTGTTTGGGCTGCTGCATAGTCTTGATCCTCGCTTCATAAGGTGATGCGCAAAGGATACCCGTGTGATGTTTAGAAGTTGTTCAGAAGTGATAGGGAAACGATAAGCATCGCTTGGGCATCGCGCTGCTTCAACAGGTACACATAGAACGTGTGCCGATCGAAACAGTAGCCCATATGCTCCACGGCGAGCATATGGGCTACTTGTGAGAGGGTCGAATTAGCGCGTCGCGTGTGGCGCGGGCCGCTCGGCGATCTGTCGTGGACGATCGCCCAGAAATGCCTCGTCGATCGAGAAGGCTCCAGCGCCCAGCAGCGCAAGCGCCACGGAGCCAAGCAGCAGCAGCACCTCGACGCGAGCATCGGTGAAGCCAACCGCGATATTCTCAGCCGCGAAGGCTTTGGGCAGGCCCACCAGCAGCAGCGCGACAAGCATGTCGGCGGCGAAGAGCAGGCCGAAGCCACGTGTGAAAACGCCCAGTATCAGCGCCAGACCGCCGATCAGTTCGAGGTAGGCGACGAATGGCCCCATCAGGCCGGCCAGTGGAATCCCCAGGCTGCCGAAAAAGCCAGCGACGCCAGCAGTGCCGCCCAGCACTTTGCCCAGGCCGGCGAAAAAGAAGGTCAGGCCAATGCCTAAGCGGAGCAACAACGGTGCAAGATTCTCGTACGAACTCAGTCGGCGGAACATGTAACTCTCCTTCGATGTGTGCCTCTGCTGGCACACTGTTTAATCCAGGGATCAGGGGTCGGGTCCAGGTGGTTTGAGTTCAAAGGTTCGAGTTCAAGGTTTCCCTTGTTCGCGCTCCTTTGTTCGCTTGCTCTCCTGTTCCCTTGTTCCCCGGTTCTTTGTTCTGTATTCCTGGTTCTCTACGCTACCTCGGCGCGCAGCAGCACCAGATTGTGCGACGGATCGCGCACCGCCCAGACATCGGCCTGCTCTGTCAGTGGAAGGCCAGCCGCGCGCACGCGATCGAGGACCGCGTTGAGCGCCTCAGTAGTCGGCACGAGCAGCTCATAGCTCAGCAGCCGCGCCGCGCCCTCCGGCGGCGCTGGCACGCCCACACCGGCCCAGCTATTCAGCCCGATATGGTGATGGTAGCCGCCAGCGCTGACGAAGCTTGCGGACGGCATGCCGGTCATGCGCTCCATGCCAAGCACGCCGACATAAAAATGCTCCGCCGCCACCACGTCCGCCACTTGCAGATGGATATGGCCCATGTCAGTGCCGGTCGGCATGCCCTCCCAGGCGGGCGTATCGGCGTCCAGCTCGGCCAGGATGCTGTCGATGTCGAGCCGCGACGTGTCCATCCTGAAGTTGCCGATCGCGTCGTACCAGGCGCTCCGGGGCCGGTCGCGGTAGATCTCGATGCCGTGTCCGTCGGGATCGGACAGGTACAGCGCCTCGCTCACCAGATGATCGGACGCGCCGCCGACCGGCGTTGCGGTTTCGATGAGATGCCGAATAACACGGGCCAGATCGCGCCGCGATGGCACGCGCAGCGCAAAATGGTACAGGCCGGTCGCGCGACGCACCAGACGCGCGCCGGGCACCTCGCGCAGGTGCAGCAGCGGCGTCGTGCCGACGCCCAGGGTCGCCGTGCTGTCCGCCTGCGCCAGCACCGTCAGGCCGATGTTGTGCTGGTAGTAGCGCAGCGCGCGCGCCAGGTCGCCGACGCTCAGCGTGACGAGGCCGATCCTCGTCGCGGGATCAATAATCGATGCCATAGCTTTATTCCTTTGGCTCATGGGTACGACACACCACACGGGCCGGCTTCCTTGCGTTCTACGCGGTTCGCGGGCGGCTGCTCCAGGCGACAATACCTGCCAGCACCAGCAGCACCAGTGGCAGCCCGATCATTGTCGCCTCCTGGTTGACGAGATGCGTCAGGATCGCGCCGACCATCGTGGCGACCAGGCCCAGCGCGCCGATCAGGCGGGTCTGCCGGGGCCAGAGCAGGATTGCGCAGACCACCTCGATCAGGCCGGTGAGATACATGAACCACAGCGGATAGCCCCAGCGGGCGAAGTTGGTAACGTTCATCTCGGCACCGGCCAGCTTTGTACCGCCGGAGCCGAGAAATGCAAGCGCCAACAGCGCCATCACCACGTACAGGGCATACGTTCGCCAGCGCGGAGCCGTCTGAGTTTGCGAAACACTGCTCATGTGATACCTCGCCTTGATCCGTCCGAATGACGATAGCCGTAGGATATAGGCGCTGCGTCCCTCCGGGTGTCCCTCGCGCGGCTGCGGCCTGGTATGCGCGCGTCCCTCTTTGAAGATTAGCCGTCCCTCGCGTATCATAGAGCGCAATGGAGACTCTTCAGCTTGATGTGCTAGGCCCGCCGCTGCTTCGTCGCGGCGAGCGGACGATCGCCTTTGCGCGGGCGAAGGGCGTGGCGCTGCTGCTCTACCTTGCGTGTACCCGTGTGGCGCAGCCCCGTGAGCGGCTGCTGGATCTGCTCTGGCCGGAGAGCCTGCCGCAGGCCGCCCGCAAGAATATGCGCAACACGCTCTGGGCGATCCGCGAGGCGCTGGGCGACGACGTGCTGGCGCTGGAAGCACAGACCATTCAGCTCTCGGCGGCGGTGAGGGTCGACCTCCACACGCTCGAAGATGGGATTCTGCTGCTGGAGGGCGGTACCGCGGCGGCGCTGGAGGCGGTCGCGGCACACTATCGCGGGCCGCTCGCCGACGGCCTGATCGTCCACGAGGCGGCGGAGTTCGAGATCTGGCTGATGGCGGAGCGCGAGCGCGTGGCGGCGACCTATCTGCGGCTGATCGAGCGGGTGATCGCGCTGCATCGCGCCGCTGGCGACTGGCAGGCGGTGCTCGACCAGGGACAGCGCGCGCTGGCCGTCGATCCGCTGCGCGAGTCCGTTCATCTGGCGATGATCGAGGCGTACACGCGGCTGGGACAACGCTCGCTGGCGACGCAGCAGTACCATGCGCTGACTGAGATGCTTCAGCATGAGCTGGCGGTTGCGCCGCTGCCGGAGACGACCGCCCGCTACGAGTCGCTGCTGGCCGGAGCGTCGCAAACGTCTGCTCCCCAGTCGCCGCGCCCTCGATCCCACGACTCCGCCGCGCCCTTTGTCGGGCGTCAGGGTGAGCTGGCAGCGCTGGACGAAGATCGTTCGCTGGCAGCGCAGGGCACGGCGCGCGTGACGCTGATCGCCGGAGAGCTGGGCATCGGCAAGTCGCGGCTGTGGCGCACCTGGGCCGCCGGGCTGCCCGCAGAGGTGGTTGTGCTGGCGACGCACGCGCTGGAAACCGAGCAGCCGGTCCCGTTTGGGCCGCTGCTGGCGCTCTTCCGGCAGCCCGGCCCTGCTCGCTCGATGATCCAGCCGCCCTCGCCGCTCCCGCCGATCTGGCTGGCGGAGCTGTCGCGGCTGCTGCCGGAGATCGCGGCCTCCTGGCCCGATCTTCCACCGCCGCTCGCGCTCTCGCCGCCGGAAGAGCGCGCCCGGCTCTTTCAGGCGCTCACCGAGGCGCTACGGCTGCTGGCGAATCCGCTGCTGGTACTCATCGTCGACGACCTGCACTGGGTCGATCCGTCGACTCTCGACTGGCTGGTATATCTGATCGACCAGCTACGGGACGCGCCGCTGCTGCTGATCGGCACGTATCGGTCCCCGGAAGCGCGCGAGCAGTTGACGTCTGCCGCCGCCGGATGGCAGCGCCAGGGACGGCTGCGCCAGATCGTGCTGCCGCATCTCACGCCCGACGAGGGCCTCGCGCTGCTCTCGGCGCTCGGCGCACACGACGCTCCCGACGCGCAGCATGACCGGGTACGGCAGAGCGGCGGCAATCCCTACTTCTTGATCGAGCTGAGCCGCGCCTCCGATGGCGCGACGCCTGCCGATCTTGCGTCGCTGATCCGCGCGCGCGTGCGGGCGACCGTGCCGCCGAGCGCTTATCAGGTGTTGCAGGCGGCGGCGGTGCTGGGTGACGCGACCGATCTCTCAGCGCTGCACGCCACCAGCGGTCGAAGCGAGGAAGAGACGCTGGATGCGCTGGATGCGCTGGTCGATGCGGCGGTGCTGGTCGAGCACGGCGGCGCGTACAGCTTTGTGCATCCGCTGGTTGCGGCGATCGTGGTCCAGGATCTAACGGCGGCGCGGCGCGCGTTTCTGCACCGGCGGGCGGCACAGGCGCTTGAGCGGCTCTGGGCATACCGGCCTGAGCAGGTTGCCGGGCGGCTGATGGAGCACTATACGGCGGCGGGCGACCTCCGGCGGGCCGCGCACTACGCGCAGATCGCATCGGCGCAGGCGTTTAGCATCGGCGCGTTTGTCGAGGCGGCGGCCTACGCGCGACGGGCGCTCGAATGGGAGGCGACGCCGCGGCGGCACCTGCTGCTGGGCAGCGCGCTGACGATCGCGGGCGCTGCCAACGAGGCGCAGCATCACTTGCAGACGGCGCTCCAGGGCTGCGAGCAGGCGGGCGATGCCGTGGGCATGACCCGCGCGGGCGTTGTGCTGGCACGCATGGCGATCACAAGAGGCCAGCCCGATGTGGCGCGCCGCTGGCTGCAACAGGTGCCGATCGAGCGGGCACAGACAGCCGATCCGGCGCTGGGCGTGGAGGCGCATTTGCTGGCGGCAGGCGTCGATCGGATGAGCAGCGCGTTCGCTGCCGCCGAGGCACGGCTCGATCGTGTCGATCAGCTTGTGCAAGCCCATGATCTACCCCATCAGGCAGCGCAGAGCGCGTTCGAGCGTGGCAATCTGCTAGCGAACCAGGGGGATCTGCGCGCCGCCATCGCCGCTTTTACGGAGTCGCTACGGCTCGCACACGCGACCGATAACCCGATGCAGCAGGCGATGGCGCACAACAATCTGGCCTATCATCACCTGCTGGCAGGCGATCTGGACGAGGCGCAGGAGCAGATTCGGACGGCGCTGGCGCTGGTCGAGCGCTTCGCGCTCGGTCTGCTGTGGCAGTACGTCCACAGCACAACAGGCGAGATCGCGCTGGCGCAGGGACAGCTTGACGCAGCCGATGCTGCCTTCAGCCGCGCGCTGGATGCCGCGTCTGCCTGGAATAACCGCGTGCATATCGCCAATATCCGCGTCAACCAGGCGTTGGTCGCGCGGGCGCGCAACGATCTCGCGCAGGCGCGCGCGCTGCTGGACGAGGCGCAGGCGACCTTCGACGATGCGGTCGAGCCGTTCGTGCGCGACAAAATCCTGCGCTATCGGGCCGAACTGGGGTAGCACGGAGAACAAAGAACAACACGAAGAAGAAGCGAACAGGGGATCAAGGCAACAAAGGAGTATCGTGCCCCAAGAACCAAAGAAAATCTTGAACTTGAAACTTTGAACCCCCGATAAACCGGAGCGGTTGAAATTTCTTGTCCGCCGGTAGCAGCCCCTCCACGCTCACAGCATAGGTGTCGGATATAATCGGCTCACACCATAGGGCGTGCTGCGTGGTCGGCGCATGAGCGGAGGGATAGCATGGATATACCGTTTATGTGGGCATTGATGACGACGCTGCGGAAGTTCCGCCGCCGAGAGCGTTGGACGCGCGCGCAGGTGCTGGCGTATCGAGCACACGCATTGCAACTGCTCCGCGAACATGCCTATGCGCACTCGCCCTTCTATCAGCAATTTCATGCAGATTTGACCGATCGCCCGCTCGGCGAGCTGCCGGTGCTGACCAAAGCTATGCTGATGGAGCACTTCGACGAGGTGGTGACGGATCGCGGGGTGCGGCTGTGCGACGTGGAGATGCATCTGGCGCGGATGTCGGCGGCTGAGCGCTTTCAAGGCCGGTATGTGATCAACGCCACGTCAGGCAGCACCGGACGACGCGCTATCTTGCTCTTCGACCCCGCTGAGTGGATCACGATTCTGGCCTCCTTCGCCCGTGCCCGCGAGTGGGCCGGGATGCGTGTCAATCTGACGCAGCGGGTGAAGACCGCGATCATCGCCTCCACGACGCCCTGGCATATGTCGGCGCAGGTCGGCGTGACGGTTCACAGCTGGTGGATGCCGGAGCTGCGGATCGCCGCGACCGAACCGCTGGAGTCGATCGTCGAGCGGCTCAACACGTGGCAGCCGGAGGTTGTGGTCGCCTACGCCTCGATGGCGCGCATCCTGGCCGAGGAACAGCGTGCCGGACGTTTGCGGATCGCGCCCCGGCGTGTGTTTACCAGCTCGGAGGTGCTGACCGATACGGCGCGACGGGTGATCGAGGATGCCTGGGGCAAGCGGCTCTTCGATCAGTACGGCGCGACCGAGACGGGCGATCTTGCGGCGGAGTGCGCGCACCATCGGGGGCTGCACCTGTTTGAAGATCTGCTGATCGCGGAGGTGGTCGACCACGAGAATCGGCTAGTGCCGCCGGGCGCGTACGGCGAGAAGCTGCTGGTGACAACGCTCTGGAGCCGCACGCTGCCGCTGATTCGCTACGAGCTGAGCGACAGCGTGCGGCTGTCTGCCGCGTCATGTCCGTGTGGACGGCCCTTCGTGCTGATCGACGGCGTTCAAGGCCGCACGCAGGATATTTTGTACTTTGCCACGCCGACCGGCGGGGAGATCGGTGTGCATCCTCACATCTTCCACAGGATTCTGGACATGGTTCCGGCTAGCGGCTGGCAGGTTGTTCAGGAGGTCGATCGATTAGAGATATTGCTGAGCGGCCTGCCTGAGAGCTTTGAAGAAACGCCGCTGGTGGATGCGATCCGGCGCGTGCTTGAGGCACAGCGTACGATCGTGCCGCCGATTAGTGTGCGGCGCGTAGCGCAGATCCCGAAGTCGGCGTCCGGCAAAGCGCCGCTGGTCATGTCCCACGTTCCCCGCACATCGACACGCGCACCGACGCTTGCGATCCCGGCAGATTGATCACCGCATCAGGCATAGACGCTCGTCGGCGCGCGACGGCTGCGGGACCACCGCCGTCAAGAATCGGTACTCCGCTGTGGCGATATACTGCCGTGGATCGGGATCGAGGCCCGCGCGCTCCGCCGACGCATAGTATGCCGTCTCCTTGGCGTCCCACGCCTCAGGCCCGTCGTAGCTCAAAATCCAGAGAAACTCGTTGGTTTCGGGGCTAACCCAGGCGCGGTCGATGGTGTAGCCGTGTTGGAGCCGCAGCGGATACACCCCTGCGAGCCACGCCTGCACAAAGCGGTCCCTCTGACCGCGATTGATAGTGAAGATGCGAAGCTGTGTGACCATCGCTGCTGACTTTCACGACCAGCCGCAGCGGCCTGCGCCACCTCATGCACATCTGCTTATACCACGAGCGTCAATCCCTGCTGCGGCGTGGCGGTAGAGCGCATGGCTCAGGCCAGGGGATGGAGCGTGCGGTCGATGTGGATCGGATCAGCCTGCTTGGGCGCGGGCTGCATATTCCCCAGCAGGAGTCCCGTGGCGATCAGGCAGCCAATCGTCAGAAACGCCCACAGCGGCGTGAGCGTATCCCAGGTGCCCGCCCTGGCGTAGGCGAATGCCGACATGATGAGCAGGGCCAGACCATACGTTGTGGCTTTGACCATCACGATCGTTGCCAGGACATAGCCCCAGGGCTGTCGCTTCCAGAGCAGGACCGCGCTCAGGACAAGGCCCGGCATCAGCAGCGATAGATCTGTGGCATACACGACAGCGGTGGGATGCCCTGTCTGGATAATATCCTGGGGAACCTGCCCGGTGACGACGAATTGCAGCGATCGGGCGATCCACAGACCACCCAGGAGCGCCGCGAAAAACAGCATCCAGCCACTGATCCATGTGACCGGTGTGCTGGCCTTGAATGACCGGCTGATCGCGCTGGCATCGACTCGCGGGAGCGCGAAGATCAGCGCGTACGCCGAGAGCGTGAAGAGCGCGACATACAGCAGGAAAAATTGATTGAACGCCGTGCCGTACAGGTAAAAGATGTAGTTGTAAAGCATGTAGCCCAGCGCTCCCAGCCAGATCAGGAGCGCGCGCTGTGAGCCGCGCCGCGTAAGGATCAGTGCCCCGACCAGCAGCGGCACGGCCACAGCCAGTGTCACCAGATCGTTGCCGCGAAACGCCCAGATGATCAGGCTGTTATCCCGGTACAGGCTGGCGATGAGCAGGCCCCCGGAGGATGCCACGGCTGCCAGGATCGCGATGATCGCCGAGAGCAGCGAGGCTGATCTTAATTTGGCTTGTAGCATGGGATTCTCCTTGCCGTCGCCAGCGGTCATCTCTCGCGCCTGGCTCGTGATAATGCGATGGTGCGCAGGCTACCAGGAGGTTGACCGGCGCGGCCTGACGGCGGATGGCCGTATGGAACAGGATACATGAGCTGAGCGGCGCTCGGCGTACAGGAACAGCAACCCCTGGTGATGGTCGCGTAACGAGATCGGTTGGCTTGCTCCACGTATAACCCGCAAGATGGCCTATAGGCGTCCAGGCACGGGCACGGTATGATTCAAGGTGGCCGCCCGGGTGGTCGTCGGGCGCGAGATCATCGGTTTTAGATGCGGAGCACAGATACATGGAATCGGAGACGACACCACCGCGCCGCAGCGCGAGCCCGCTACGCACCGTCAAGGTCCATGCGCGGGGCGAGGATTTTCGGATCGTGCAGCTTCAGGGCAACCTTTTCGTCTGCTCGAAGGCGCATGGTAGCTGCTGCTGCGGCTGGACCGAGAAGGAGCGCGCGCCGGTAAACACGGCGCTGTTTGAGTCCGAGTGGGAGCGGCGCAAGATTCGCAACAAGCTTCACCTGACCTTTACCGGCTGCCTCGGCCCGTGCGCGGTTGGCAATAACACGCTGCTGCAACTCTTTGGTCAGTCGATCTGGCTCAAGGATCTCAACGACGACTCGTATGTCGTCGCGCTTTTCGATTACATTGAGGCCATGCTGGGCGCAGGCACGATCTTACCGCCGCCGCCTGCCCTGGCCGAGCACGTCTTTGCGCGCTACGCGCCGCCGCCAGCCGAGGCGGGCGCTGTTGTCGCGGGCAGCGCCGAGGACGACGGAGCCGGGCTGGAGCGGCTCGATCCGGTCTGTCTGATGGATGTCGATCCGGCGACAGCGCGCTGGTCCTCGACCTACGAGGAGCGGACCTACTACTTCTGCGCTCCGTCGTGCAAAAAAGCCTTCGACCGCGATCCGCAGGCATACATCGTCGGCTGATCGCCGATGATGGTGTGATCCGGCGGGAGAAAGTGAGAGCAGCGCATGATCCGCGATACAGCGCCGACGATCCTGGTTGTGGACGACGAGCAGCGCCTGCGCGCTCTGGTCCGCAGCTACCTTGAGCGCGACGGATTTACCGTCGTCACGGCTGACAACGGCCTGGCCGCGCTCGATCTTGCGCGACAGCGGCAGCCCGATGTCGTCGTGCTGGACATCATGCTGCCGGGCATCGACGGCCTGGAGGTCTGCCGTCGTCTGCGCACGTTCTCCGATGCGTACGTGCTGATGCTGACCGCAAAAGCCGAGGAGATCGACCGCATCGTCGGGCTGGAGGTCGGCGCCGACGATTACCTGACCAAGCCGTTCTCGCCGCGCGAGCTAGTGGCGCGTATTCGCGCGCTGCTGCGCCGCCCGCGTCGGGTTGGAGCTACGCCGCCGGATCTGCCGCCCACGCAGCGATTCGGAGAGCTGGTGATCGATCGCGGGCGGCGCGAGGTGACGCTCGGCGGGGTGGTCGTCGCGCTCACGCCGCTTGAGTACAAGCTGCTGGTGACGCTGGCCGAGCATCCGGGGCTGGTTTTCACCCGTGGTCAGCTTCTTGAGCAGGTCTGGGGTCCCAACTACTTCGGCGACGACCATGTGATCGATGTGCATGTCGCCAATCTGCGCAAGAAGCTCAGCCTCGACGCAGCTATCGCGGCGCAGATCGAGACGGTGCGCGGTGTCGGCTATCGCTTCGGCGGGAGGCCGGGATGAGCGATCGGCGGCGCGTTCGGCGGAGCCTGCGCACGAAGCTGCTGCTGGCCTACCTGCTCGTGATCGCGGTGGGCGTGCTGACCTTTATGATCGTCGCGTTTGCCATCGCTCCGACGCTGCACAGCCGCCTGGTGGCGGGGATGATGGGGCCGAACAGCGCGATGATCGAGCGCATGATGCCGGGCATGCAGCAGATCGTCACGTCGGCGTTTCAGTCGGCGATGCTGCAAGCGCTGCTGCTCAGCTCAAGCGCCGCCGCGTTCGTCGCGGTCGCGGCCAGTCTGTTCATCTCCGGTCGGATTGTAGCACCGATCCAACATCTGCTGGCCGCCGCGCGCAGGATTGCCGCGGGACAGTACGCCGAGCGCGTGCCGTCGGGCGAGGCCGATGAGCTGGGCGCGCTGGCGGAGCAGTTCAATATCATGGCGGCGGAGCTGGAGGCCGCCGAGCGTCGCCGGGTCGCGCTGATCGGCGATGTCGCGCATGAGCTGCGCACGCCGCTGGCGACGATCGAGGGCTACACCGAAGGGCTGCTCGACGGGGTGGTCGAGCCGGGAGCAGAAACCTGGGCGCTGCTGCATGACGAGGTGCGGCGGCTACGGCGGCTCGTGCAGGATTTGCAAGAGGTTTCGCGGGCGGAGGCGCATCGGCTGCCGCTGCATCTTCGCCCGGCACCGCCTGCGCAGCTTGTCGGGCAGGCTACAGCGCTGCTGGCGGCGCAGTTCGACGAAAAGCAGGTTGTGCTGCGCAGTGAGGTGCCGACCGGCCTCCCCCTGGTACGCTGCGACGCCGACCGTATGATCCAGGTGTTGATCAACCTGCTGGGCAACGCGCTGCGCCACACTCCGGCGGGCGGCAGCGTCGGCGTTCACGCCGAGCGGCAGGATGACACGGTCGTCTTTCACGTCGCCGACACAGGCAGCGGCATTGCCGCCGAGCACCTGCCGCATCTCTTCGAGCGCTTCTACCGCGTCGATCCGGCTCGCTCGCGGGCGCTCGGCGGCAGCGGTATCGGCCTGACGATCGCCAGAGCGCTGGTCGAGGCGCACGGCGGGCAGATCTGGGCTGCCAGTCCCGGTCCCGGTCAGGGCGCGTCTTTCTCGTTTACGCTGCCGATCGCGGACGCCTAGTGCGGAGCGCAGAACAAGGAGCCAGGAGAACAAGGGAACAAACGGAGAGCTTTGAGCTTGGAACTTTGAACTTGTGGCTTTGAACCGATCCATGGTGTGCATTTCTTGAGCAAATCTTGATGATTCGGCACATTGTCTCTTGATGTTCGCGCGATAGACTGGAACCATCAAAGATGATATGGCCGTACGGACGGCTCGTACATGACATGGAGGCACGCCATGATGGGCGGATTTGGAATGATGGCCGGCATGGGCTGGCTTGGC
>DASUTC010000323.1 GCA_036374795.1 Herpetosiphonaceae bacterium | reverse complement strand
TGCCGCCGATCGGGGTGCCGCTGCCGTACGTACAGGGCTATGTGCTCAACCGCTGGCAGCAGCCGGTGCCGATCGGAGTGGTGGGCGAGCTGTACCTGGGAGGGGCGGGGCTGGCGCGGGGCTATGTCGGGCAGGCAGCGTGGACGGCGGAGCGCTTCGTGCCGGACGGGCTGAGCGGGCAGGCGGGGGCGCGGCTGTACCGCACGGGCGACCTGGTGCGCTGGCGGGCGGATGGGCAGTTGGAGTTCATCGGGCGGCGCGATGGGCAAGTGCAGGTGCGGGGCATCCGCATCGAGCTGGGCGAGATCGAGGCCGTGCTCGGCCAGCATCCCGAAGTCGCCGAGGCCGTGGTAGTCGCCAGCGAAACAGCGCCCCACAACAAGCGCCTGATCGCCTTTGTGGTGCTGGAAGGTATCGACGACGTGACGGGCGACGACCTGCGCAGCTTCGTGCGCGAGCGGCTGCCGGAGTACATGGTTCCGGGCAGCATCGTGGTGCTGGAGGGCATGCCGCTAACGCCCAACGGCAAGCTCGATCGCCACGCGCTCGACGCCCTGGCGCAGCGCGAGCATAGTGAAACGGCCTACATCGGCCCGCGCACCCCGCTGGAGGCGCAGCTCGTCACGATCTGGCAAGAGCTGCTGCGTCCCAACACTGCCACCCCGATCGGCATCTACGACAACTTCTTCGCCCTCGGCGGCCACTCGCTGCTCGCAACGCAGGTGATGTCACGTCTGCGTGATACGTTCAAGGTCGAGCTGCCGCTGCGCGCCCTGTTTGAAGCGCCAACCGTCGCCGATCTCGCAGCGGCGATTCAGCCGTCGGAGCAGATCGCCGCCGGGACGGCGACCGAGGAGCCGCGACCGGCCCGACGAGATGCGCGCATCCCGCTATCCTTTACGCAGCAGCGCCTATGGTTCCTGAGTCAGCTTCAGCCGGATAGCGCATTTTACAATATCGTGATCGCGATTCGGATCGGCGGGCGGCTCAACTGCGCCGCGCTTGAGCAGAGCCTGGCCGCGATCGTCCAGCGTCATGAGATTCTGCGGACGACCTTTCAGGTGGTTGACGGACAGCCGACGCAGGTCATCTCCGGCATCCATCTCTTTCGTCTGCCCGTTCAGGATCTCCAGACGCTCCCCGATGCCGAGCGGGAAGCCCAGGTGACGCGGCTCGTCGAGCACGAGGCGCAGCAGCCATTCAACCTGGCAGAAGGCCCGCTGTTCCGCGCCGCGCTCCTGCGGCTGCGCCCGGAGCAGCACACGCTCTGCCTAAACATGCATCATATCGTCGCGGATGGGTGGTCGCTGGGTATCTTCTTCCGCGAGCTGTCGGCGCTCTACGAGATCTACAGCACCACTCCGCCGTATGCAATCGCCGCCCGGCTGGCCGCCGCGCTGCCGCCCTTGCCGACCCAGTACGCCGACTACGCGATCTGGCAGCGCCAGTGGTTGCAGGGTGAGGTGCTGGAGCGGCAGCGCGGCTACTGGCGACAGCAGCTTGCCGGTGCGCCACCGCACATCGATCTGCCGACCGATCGACCACGGCCAGCCGTGCAGACCTTCCACGGCGCTGAGCGCTCGGTCGTGCTTCCGGCGACGCTGGTATCCGCGCTAGCCGCCTTGAGCCAGCAGGAGGGTACGACGCTCTTTATGACGCTGCTGGCCGCGTTCAAGATCGTCCTTTCCCGCTACACGGACCAGCGCGACATCGTGGTTGGCGTGCCGATCGCCAATCGGAATCGCAGCGAGATCGAAGGGCTGATCGGCTGCTTCGTCAATACGCTCGTGCTGCGCACCGACCTGTCGGGCAATCCCACCTTCCGCGAGCTGCTGCGCCGCGTCCGCGAGACGGCGTTGGGCGCGTACGCCCATCAAGACCTGCCGTTCGAGAAGCTGGTCGAGGAGCTGCGCCCGGAGCGCGATCTCAGCCGCACGCCGCTGGTTCAGATCACCTTCCAGCTCCTCAACCGAGCATCCAGCACCTTTGAGCTGACGGGACTCGATGTTCGCTCGACCGGCGCTGCGATCAATAGCGCGAAGTTCGACCTTGAGCTTCAGATGATCGAGCAGGGCGGGGAGATCATCGCGGCTGCCGTGTATAACACAGATCTCTTCGATGAGACGACGATCGTGCGGCTTGTCCAGCGCCTTGAGATCGTGCTCACCGCCGCCGTGGCGCATAGCGAGCGTCGGCTGAGCGACCTGCCGCTGCTGACCGACGCAGAGCGACGGCAGATCGTGGAAGGCTGGAACGCGACCGCTCACGATCTGCCCGCGCAGGCCACCATCGTGGAGGCATTCGAGGCGCAGGTCGCCCGCGCGCCGGACCACATCGCCGTGATCTACGAGACGACATGCCTGACCTTCGGCGATCTCAACACCAGGGCGAACCGGCTGGCGCATCACCTGCGGCAGCTTGGCGTCGGCCCTGACGTGGTTGTCGGCCTGTGTGTCGAGCGCTCGGTCGATATGCTGGCCGGGCTGCTCGGCATTTTGAAGGCGGGCGGTGCCTACCTGCCGCTGGACCCGTCCTATCCGCCGGATCGACTCCGCTTTATGCTGGCGGATAGCGCGGCTCCGGTGCTCGTCACACACCGCCGGTTGAGCGACGATCTGGCGCTGCACGCCGACCATATCGTCCGCCTGGACGCGACGCCGCTGGAATGTTATCCCGCCGTCGATCCGCCGCCCGGCACGACTTCCCGCAACCTGGCCTACGTGATCTACACCTCAGGTTCCACCGGGCGGCCCAAGGGCGTGCAGGTCGAGCATCGATCGGTGCTCAACCTGCTGACGGGCCTGCGCCACACGATCTATGCGGCGTGCGGTGAGCAGCGCCAGCGGATGCGGATTGGATTGAACGCCTCGCTCGCCTTTGACTCGTCGGTGAAGCAGGTGATCCAATTGCTGGACGGCCACACGCTCGACGTGCTGCCCGAAGCGCTGCGCCGCGACAACCAGGCGTTTGTCGCTTACCTGCGCGATCATCAGATCCAGGTGCTGGATTGCACGCCCACGCTGCTCCAAACCTTACGTGCGGCGGGGCTGCCCCACGAAACCGCCCTGAAGCTGCTGCTGGTGGGCGGAGAGCAGATCGACCGTGAGCTGTGGAACGCGCTTGCGGAGCATCCCGCGCCGACGGCCTACAACGTGTACGGGCCGACCGAATGTACCGTCAACGCGACCGTCTGCCCGATTGCGGAAGACAGCGAGCCGATGATCGGACGAGCGCTCGCCAACACGCGCGTGTATATCCTTGACTCCCGGCTCAACCCGGTGCCGGTGGGCGTGGCGGGCGAGCTGTACCTGGGCGGGCCGAGCGTCGCGCGCGGCTATCGCAACCGGCCCGATCTGACCGCCGAGCGCTTCCTCCCCGATCCGTTCAGCGGAACTCCTGGCGCGCGGCTGTACAAAACCGGCGACCGCGCCCGCTACCGAGCGGATGGCCGGATCGAATTTCTGGGACGGCTGGATCAGCAGGTCAAGCTGCGCGGCTTCCGCATCGAGCTCGGCGAGATCGAGGCCGTGCTGCGCGAGCATCCTGCCGTACGCGAGGCGCTGGTGATCGTCCGCGACGATCCCGCGCGCGCTGGCGCTGCCGCCGACCGGCGACTGGTGGCGTATGTGGTGGGAGAACAAGAGAACAAAGGAACAAAGGAACAAAGGGGTGAGGGCCTGATCCCCGCCCTTCGCGCCTATCTGAAAGGCCAGATGCCCGACCATATGCTGCCCTCGGCATTCGTGCTGCTGGATGCGCTGCCGCTGCTGCCCAACGGCAAGCTCGATCGCAACGCCCTGCCAGCGCCCGATGGATCGCGACCCGATCTTGATACGGGCTATGTCGCTCCCCAAAGCCAGCTTGAGCGAGTCATCGGCGACGTCTGGCAATCAATCCTGGGCGTCAAGCAGGTTGGCCGCCATGACAACTTCTTCGACCTGGGAGGGCATTCCCTGCTGATGGTCCAGGTGCAGGGCAGGCTCCAGGCGATCCTGGACAAAGATGTGCCATTGGTCGATATGTTCAGGTACGCCACGATCAAAGACCTGGCCCACTATCTCCACCAGGATCAGGCACCCTCCTTCGAGTCCAGCCGCGACCGAGCAAAGACCCGTCGCGAGTCGCTGATTCACCAGCGCCAGCTGCGGCACCACCAGCAGGCATCGCGCAGAGCACAAGGAGTCCGGGATGAGTAGCGCGGACGGGTTCAAGACGGACATTGCGGTGATTGGCATGGCCGGTCGCTTTCCGGGCGCGGCAGATGCCGACGAGCTGTGGCAGAACTTGCGCGACGGCAAAGAGAGCATTATTCCGTTCTCGGATGACGATCTGGCGGCAGCCGGGATCGATCCGAGCGTGCTTGCCGATCCGCAGTATGTCAAACGCCGGGGCTTTCTGAGCAACATCGCGGCCTTTGCGGCGTCGTTCTTCGGCTTCACGCCGCGCGAGGCGGAGATCACCGATCCGCAGCAGCGCTTCTTTCTGGAATGTGCCTGGGAAGCCCTGGAGCACGCGGGCTACGACTCCGAGCAGTTTTCGGGTCTGATCGGCGTGTATGGCGGGACCAGCTCCAACAGCTATCAGCATCTCGTGCATGCGCATGCCCAGACGCTTAAGGCTGTCGGCCACCTGCAGGCCGACATCGGCAATGCGCGCGACTACCTGACGACGCGCGTCTCCTACAAGCTTAATCTGCAAGGTCCGAGCGTCGTCGTGCAGACCGCGTGCTCCACCTCGCTGGTTGCGGTGCATATAGCCTGCCAAAGTCTGCTCAGCGGCGAGTGCGATATGGCGCTGGCGGGCGGCGTCTCGATCCAGGTGCCGCAGCAGGCGGGCTACTTCTATCAGGAGGGCGGCGTTGCCGCGCCCGATGGCCGCTGCCGCGCCTTCGACGCGCGGGCGCAGGGAGCGGTGCCCGGCAGTGGCGTGGGGATCGTGGTGCTCAAGCGGCTTCAGGACGCGCTCGACGCCGGCGATACGATCCATGCGGCGATCAAAGGCTCGGCGATCAACAACGACGGCGCGACCAAAGCCGGATTTACCGCGCCCAGCGTCGACGGGCAGGCGCGCGTGATCGTCGAGGCGCTCAGCCTGGCGGGCGTCGATCCCGAAACGATCTCGTATGTCGAGGCCCACGGCACCGGCACGGTTCTCGGCGATCCGATCGAGATCAAGGCGCTGACCGAGGCCTTCCGCACCGGGATCGACCAGACACAGTTCTGCGCGATCGGCTCCGTGAAAACCAACCTCGGTCATCTGGACGTGGCCGCTGGCGTGACCGGCCTGATCAAGGTGATCCTGGCGCTCAAGCATCGCCAGATCCCCGCGAGTCTGCACTTCGAGACGCCCAATCCCGCGCTCGATCTCGCCAGCAGCCCGTTCTTTGTCAACACCGCGCTCAGTGAGTGGCGCTCGGCAGGGCCGCGCCGCGCCGGTGTCAGCTCGTTTGGCATCGGCGGCACGAACGCCCATGTGATCGTGGAAGAAGCGCCGCCGCTCGCGCCCACAACGGCGGCACGGCCCTGGCAGGTGCTCGTCATCTCCGCCAAAACGAGCACCGCGCTTGAGCAGGCGACGAGCAATCTGGTCGCGCATCTTGAGGCCAATCCCCAGCTCGATCTGGCCGATGTCGCGTACACGCTTCAGTGCGGACGGCGAACCTTCGAGCATCGCCGGATGCTGATCTGCCGTGATCGCGACGATGCGCTCGACGCCCTGCGGCGGCACGATCCCGCCCGGATCTACACTGCCTGGCAGCCCGACTCCGA
>DASUTC010000322.1 GCA_036374795.1 Herpetosiphonaceae bacterium | reverse complement strand
CGCCGCGAGTGGCCGCAGCGTCGTCTCGCTGCCGTCGCTCAGCAGCACGCGCAGCTCCAGCACATGATCGATCGTTTTGCCGTAGCGCAGCGAGTAGGCGCCCGACGAATTGTTGGCGATCATCCCGCCGATCGTCGCACGGTTGGACGGCGATACATCCGGCGCGAACGTGAGGCCGTGCGGCGCTAGCTCGCCGTTGAGATGATCGAGCACGATGCCGGGCTGGACTCGCACCCAGCCTGCGGCGGCGTTTAGCTCCACGATCCGGTTGAGATACTTCGAGAAGTCGAGCTGGATCGCTTGTCCGACGGTCTGCCCCGCGAGGCTGGTCGCGCCGCCACGCGCCACGATCGGGACGCCGTGGGCGCGAGCGATTGCCAGCGTCGCGCGTACCGCGTCGAGCGTGCGCGGCACTACCACCGCCACCGGCTCGATCTGATAGGGCGAGGCGTCCGTGGCGTAGAGCGCGCGGCTGATGCGATCGGCATAGACCTCGCCGTCCACGCTCCGCCGGAGTTCCGCAAAAAGGGCATCGCTTGCCATGCCGCTATTGTAGCACTGTCGATCCACTAGACCCAGATAGGGAACACCTTTGATTTGACATAATATTATCTGTGTTGACGTTACACGGCTGGCTTTGTTACAATAAGTAAGCGTCTGATACATATTCCGAGAGATATTCGGCATTGTTCTGCGTCGGCCTGGGATCGCGGAATGTTGGGGAACGCTCCCCAGAACCCCGGCCTGACGACGCGCTCATAATCATCGCAGATTAAAGTGAATACCGGAGGCTCGGCTCCCTAATTCCGAGCATGGTGGAGGCTGTCACATAGGGTTGTGCTGCCTCCATTTTGTGTTGTCGGCACAGCGACGTAAGGATAGGGCAGACATATGGCTGAGCAACGAAGTTTTCTAGCGCCGCATTGGAGCGCGACTTCGATCGCGCGCATCCTTGGTCCGATGCAGCGGTTCATCAATCGCTCGGCTTCCAGCGGGATCGTCTTGATGCTGGCGACGGTTGCCGCGCTGCTGATCGCTAACTCCGGCCTGGCGCAGATGTACAACGACGTGCTGCACACCGAGATCGGGCTGAGCGTCGGGCCGTTCGAGCTGCGTGAAGATCTGCTGCACTGGATCAACGATGGGCTGATGGCGATCTTTTTCTTTTTGGTCGGGCTGGAGATTAAGCGTGAGGTCAGCGCAGGCGAGCTATCCAGCCTGCGTGCCGCGACGCTGCCGATCGTCGCGGCGGTTGGAGGCGTGATCGTGCCCGCCTCGATCTACATGCTCTTCAACTTTGGGGGCATTGGCGCGCGGGGCTGGGGCGTGCCGATGGCGACCGACATCGCCTTTGCGCTGGGCTGCCTGGCGCTGCTCGGCGATCGGATTCCGTTTGCGCTGAAGATCTTTCTGACCGCCGTGGCGATCGTCGATGACCTGATCGCGGTGCTGGTGATCGCCTTTTTCTATTCGAGCGGCCTCAACTTTATGGCGCTGGGGCTGGGCTTTGCGCTGCTGGCCGTGCTGGTGCTAGCGAATATCTTCGGGATTCGCAGCTTTCCGCTGTACATCGGCCTGGGCCTGCTCGTCTGGGTCGCGTTTCTGGAGTCGGGCATTCACGCCACGATCGCGGGCGTGCTGATCGCGCTGACAATCCCGGCGCGCAACCGGATCGACGCGCCGACGTTCGTGCAGCGCACCCACGCGATCATCCACGAGTTTCAGCAGGGCGATCTCGAAGCGACCGCCGTGCTGACCAGCGAGCGCCAGCAGAGCGCGGTGATCGAGCTGGAGGAGCTATGCGAGCAGGTGCAGGCTCCGCTGCAAAAGATCGAGCACTCGCTGCACAACTGGGTATCGTTCGTGATCATGCCGATCTTTGCCTTTGCCAACGCGGGCGTTGCGCTCTCGATCGGCAACCTTGGCGGCGAGTCGGTCTTTGTATCGATCGGCATTATCCTGGGCCTGACGCTGGGCAAGCCGATCGGGCTGCTGGCCGCGTCCTGGCTGGCCGTACGCGGCGGCATCGCCGCGCTACCGCCCGGTGTAAGCTGGAGCCACATGCTCGGCGCGGGCATTCTGGCCGGGATCGGCTTTACGATGTCGCTCTTTATCGCGTCGCTTGGCTTCGTCAACCCGGATGTGCTGGCGACCGCCAAGCTCTCGATCCTGATCGCGTCGCTGATCGCCGGTAGCGCCGGGCTGCTCTACCTCAGCCGCGTACAGGCGGTCGCGCAGCCTGAGGAGTAAGCGCCTCCCGCGCATCGATTAGCGCAGCAGCCGCTCGAAGGTGACAACGCGCAGCGCGACCAGCGTGGCAATCAGCGCTGCCACGGCAAATACCGCTGCCAGCAGGAGCAGCTTGAGCGTCCCGCCCGGCAGGAGCAGCAAAAAGCCGACGCACAGAAAGATCGTCGGCACGAAGAGCGCGCCGCTGAGGTTGTTGGCCGTGCGGAAGTCTCGCGCCAGCAGGCTGATCAGCAGCGCGCTCGCCGTCGAGTAGGCCAGCGCGCACAGCAGCAGCAGCAGCAGGCCGAGCACATAGCCGATCGAGGCGATGCCCAGCGCCAGGATCAGCGCGGCGTCGATCAGGAACAGCGTCAGCGTGACGCCGCCCGCCAGCAGCACGATCACCAGCAGCTTTGCCAGCAGAATTTGCCCCACGCGCACCGGCAGCGCTACCAGCAGCTCGATCGTGCGGTTTTCGCGCTCGGCGATCATCGTGTAGTTGGCGGTGATCGACGGCACCATCAGGCCGCCCAGCGCCATAAACAGCGGCAGCAGCAGCGCGCGCAGCATCGCCTTGGGATCGTCGCCGATCTCGGCCAGGCCGGGCGGCAGCGGCGCACCCGGCGGAAACTCGGTGTTGCTGCTCATCGGCACTCCGGCGGTAAACGCCAGCATTTGCAGGCCGGGGATGATCAGCAAAAGGAGCATCGGCAGCAGCAGCGCCGTCAGCATCGCGCCCCGGCTGCGCAGCAGATGCCGCCACTCTTTAGCCATCAGGATACGAACTTCACGCGCGATCATGGCTGCTCCCCATAATGTCCAAAAACAAATCTTCCAGGCTGGGCCTGATCGTGTGGCACTCATAGACGTTGACGTTCGCCGCCAGCAGCGCGCGCAGCATCTCCGGCACATGCTGCTGCGGCTCGTCGAGCGTCAGCCGGACCTCGCCGTCGATCAGGTTTGCGGGATGGCCCAGCTCGCCCAGCGCGGCCAGCAACCGCTGCGGACCTTCGACGGCTGCCAGCATCACCTGCGGCTGGGTCCTGCGCCGAAGCTGATCGATGCGCTCGTGAAGGAGCACCTGGCCGCCGCGCAGGATGATCGCGCTCTCGCAGAGCGCCTCCGCCTCGGCCAGATTGTGCGTGCAGAGCAGCGTGGTGCGTCCCGCCATCATCTTGCGCAGATAGGCATGGACCTCACGCGCGGCAACCGGGTCGAGCCCGACGGTCGGCTCGTCGAGCAGCAGCAGGTCGGGCGCGGGCAGCAGCGCCGCCGCCAGCGCCAGACGCCGCTGGTAGCCGCCTGATAGCTGCGCCATCGGGCGGTCATGGTAGTCGCTCAGGCCGAACGCCTCAACGACCTCGCCCACGTCGCCGCGCCCGTAAAGCTGCTGGACCAGCCGCAGGTACTCGGAGACGGTGATGTCGCGGTACATGCCCGGCCCCTGGGGCACGATCCCGACGCGCCGCTTGGCCGCCAGAAACGTGGGCTCGTGTGCCGCCGCGCCGTAGATCCGCGCCGTGCCGCCGGTCGGGTTGAGCGCGCCCGTCAGCAGGCGGATGATCGTGGTTTTGCCCGCGCCGTTCGGCCCCAGCAGGCAGGCGCGCTCGCCGGGAGCGATCGTGAAGCTGGCCTGGTTGAGCGCCTGCACGCCGCCAGGAAAGATCTTGCTGACGGCAGCGACCTGGATCGGCGCTGGATCTGACATATACGCTGTCATGCTTGTTTGCCTTGCATCGCGCTTGAACAATGATGCTATTGTACTAGCGGTGGTGATCTTTGATGCAACCGGGAGCGAGCGATGCAAGCGATGACGATTACGCAGCCGGGCGGACCTGAGGTGTTGCGTCTGTGTGAGATGCCGACGCCGGAGCCGGTCGCCGATCAGATCCGGGTGCGGGTGTGTGCCACGGCGCTCAACCGTGCCGATCTGGTGCAGCGCATGGGCCGCTATACCGCGCCCTTCGGCGCGCCGCAGGATATTCCTGGCCTGGAGTTTGCCGGATCGGTCGATGCGGTCGGGCCGCTGGTTGAGCGGCTGCGTCCGGGAGATCGAGTCTTTGGCATCGTCGGCGGCGGCGCGTACGCCGAGTATCTGCTCACGAGCGAGCGTATGGCCGTGCCGATTCCCGCGAATCTCGACTGGGAGCAGGCGGCGGCAGTGCCCGAAGTCTTTATGACAGCGCACGATGCCCTTTTCACCCAGGCGCGCTTCACGTCCGGAGAGCGTGTGCTGGTCCACGCGGTCGGCTCAGGCGTTGGCACGGCGGCGATCCAGTTGATCCGCGCGACCGGCGGGATCAGCTTCGGCACGGCGCGCTCCGCCGACAAGCTGCAAGCGGCCCGCGATCTGGGCCTGGACGTGGCGCTGCCCGCCGAGGGCTGGCCCGCCGAGCTAGAGCGGCAAACATCTCAATCGGGCGTGCATGTCGTGCTGGACTTTGTCGGCAGCGCCTATCTTGCCGATAATCTAAACGCGCTCGCAACACGCGGGCGGCTGGTGCTGATTGGCCTGATGAGCGGCGCGCAGGCGCAGATCGATCTGGGCGTGATCCAGCGGAAGCGGCTTCAGATGATCGGCACGGTGCTGCGGGCACGTCCCCTGGAAGAGAAGATCGCCGTGACGCAGGCGTTCGAGCGGCAGGTGGTGCCGCTGCTGGAGCGCCGCAGCGTGCGGCCCGTCGTCGATCGCGTGTTTGAGCTGCAAGACGCGGCAGAGGCGCATCGCTACATGGAGCAGAATGCCAACTTCGGCAAGATCGTGCTGCGAGTGGCGTAGCCGGGAAGAACAAAACGAAAGAACCGGTGCCATGCTCAAAGGGAGCACGGGGAACCAAGCACCGAGAACCAAGAGCCGGGAGCACATTCTCCCCCTCGCCTGCGCACACGAGCGGGAACGGGACCCGCGAGGGCGGGGAAGGGGAACGCGCGGCAGCGCCGGGGTGAGGGCCGCAGCTTGAAACTTGAAACTTGGAACTTGAAACTTGGTTGGATATTTCCAACACCACGGCGGCGGAATGGTGTTATGATGGTAATGCCAGCGCCCAAATGTTCGGCGCTTCGGATTCCTGCGCTCCGCATTGGTGCAGCGCCAGGACGATCTGGAAGCTGCTTCTGCCCCCCAAGCTCGACCGGGCCGCTGGTTACGGATCGATCGCCTGAGCTGGCGCAAAAAGGCTCGGCAAACAGCGCATCAGGAAGGGGAGCGGTTGGGCAATGCTTCCAGCCCCGGCCTGACGGCGCGCTACGATGGACGCCATGAACGAGCTGCGGGGAGCACTCACCTATTTTCTTGACAACCAGGCGGCCTTTAGGGAGGCGCTTACGGTTCATCTGCGCCTCAGCCTGACAGCGCTGGCGATTGCGCTGGTGCTGTCTGTGCCGCTCGGCATCTGGGCGGCCAGGCGGCGGCAGGTGGCACAGCCGATCATCAATCTGGCGAACGCGCTGCGTGTCGTGCCCAGCCTGGCCGTGCTGTTTCTGGCGCTGCCCTACTTCGGCATCGGCTTCACGCCCTCGCTGATCGCGCTGACGGTGCTGGCCTGCCCGCCGATCCTGATCAACACCTACGCCGGATTCCGCTCGGTCGATCGGGCGGTGATCGAGGCGGCCTATGGCATGGGCATGGCCTCCCGCCAGGTGCTGCGCGCGGTCGAGTTTCCGCTGGCGCTGCCGGTGCTCGTCGCGGGCGTGCGCATCGCCACGGTCGAAGTGATCGCCAGCGCCTCGCTCGCGGCGTACATCGCCGGGGGTGGGCTGGGCGAGTTCATCCAGCGCGGCTTTGCCGTCAACAATCTGAGCATTACGATCGCCGGAACAATTCCGATTGCGCTGCTGGCGCTCCTGGCGGATGCGCTCCTCGCCGGAGTTCAGCGGGCGACTTCGATTGCCGCCAGGTAAGACGCCTGGCAAACTAGAAGCGAAAGGCATCACCATGCGATCTAAAGGTTCTTGGACCCGCATCCTGGGTTTGTTCGTCGTTCTGGTCTTCATCATGACCGCCTGCGGTCAGGCCGGAACAACCACCGACGGCGGCGCGCCCGCTGGCACGACGACCGCGCAGACTTCAGCGGCGACCGATCAAACCGCTGCCGCTCCGTCGGCGGCGCCGGCTTCGGGCGGCGGCCAGACGATCAAAGTCGGCTCAAAAAACTTTACCGAGGAGTTTCTCCTGGGCGAGATGTACAAGCAACTGCTGGAGGCCAACGGCTTCAAGGTCGAGACGAGCTTCGGCCTCGCCTCGGAGGCCGTGGCGCATCAGGCGCTGCTCAACGGCGAGATCGATCTCTACCCTGAGTATACCAGCACGGGCCTCCAGGCGATCCTCAAGATGCCCGCGCTGAAAGATCGCAAGGAGATCTTCGATACCGTCAAGCGCGAGTATGAAAAGCAGTTCAACCTGACGTGGCTGGAGGCATCGCCCTTCGAGAACAATCAGGCGCTGGCGATGACCAAGCAGCGCGCCGATGAGCTGGGCATCAAGTCCTACTCCGATCTGTCGCAGAAGGCCGGCGAGCTGGTGCTGGGCGGCCCGGCGGAGTTCTTCGAGCGTGAGGACGGCGTCAAGGGCTTGCAAAAAGCCTACGGCGGCTTCGAGTTCAAGGAGAACAAGCAGCTCGATCCGTCGCTGCGTTACAGCGCGCTGCAAAACGGCGACATCGACGTTGTGGTCGCCTTCAGCACTGACGGCGAGATCGGCGGTCTGGACCTGGCGCTGCTGCAAGATGACAAGCAGTTCTACCCGCCCTATCAGGTCGCGCCGGTGATCCGCCAGGATACGCTCAAGGCCAATCCGCAGATTGCCGATATTCTCAATGGGCTGGCTCCCAAGCTCAAAGATGAGAAGACGATGGCGACGCTGAACTATATGGTGGACGGCCCCGACAAGAAGGAGCCGGAGGAGGTTGCCAAGCAGTTCTTGACCGAGCAGGGCTTACTGAAGTAACCGGGGTGTCGAAAGCCGTGGCGGCGGAGCGCTCGCTGCGGCTTTCGCGCTGTCTGGACGGGTATGACACAGACTTTTGCAATCGTCGCCGAGGACGTTTCCAAGCAATTTCCCAACGCTCCTAGGCCGTCCGTCGATCGCTGCTCGTTCTCGGTGGAAGAGGGCCAGTTCATCGTGCTGCTGGGACCGTCCGGCTGCGGCAAGACGACGCTGCTCAAGATGATCAACCGGCTGTACGAGCCGACCGGCGGGCGTTTGCTGGTGAACGGCGCGGATGTGTCGGCGATGCCCGTAACCGCGCTGCGTCGTCAGATCGGCTATGTGATCCAGCAGACCGGCCTGTTTCCCCACATGCGCATCGCGGACAATATCGCGGTGGTGCCCCGGCTGCTGGGCTGGAAGCAGGATCGGATCGACGCGCGCATCGACGAGCTGCTCGATCTGATCGGCCTGCCGCGCGACTACCGCAGGCGCTATCCGCGCCAGCTCTCCGGCGGCGAGCAGCAGCGCGTCGGGATTGCGCGGGCGCTGGCGGCAGATCCCAAGATTATGCTGATGGACGAGCCGTTCGGCGCGATCGACGCGATCACGCGCACGCGGTTGCAGGACGAGCTGCTGTCGATCCAGCGCAAGCTGCACAAGACGATCCTGTTCGTGACGCATGATGTGGACGAGGCGCTACGATTGGCCGATAAGATCATCGTGATGCGCAAAGGCCAGATCGTGCAGTTCGACACGCCGCTCAAGATTTTGACGCAGCCCGCCGATGCGTTCGTGGGCCAGCTTGTGGACGCCGACGATATGCTGCGCCATCTGAGCCTGATCAAGGTCAAGACTGTGCTGACGGCGGTCGAGGCCAGTTCAGAGGCAACGCCCGACGAGCTGCGCATTCACGACGACGACGATCTCCGCTCGGCGCTGTCGCTGCTGCTGAGCGCAAGCGGCGAGACGCTGGCGGTAGTCGACGAGGCCGGGCAGGTGATCGGCCATCTCAGCTTCGACACGATGCAGCACGCGCTCCGCCGCGCTACGCCGCCGGTTCCGGCCAAGTAGGGTTTGAGATATGGCGCAGGTAAAGGTATTTTACGATCGTGAGGGAAACACACTGACGGTCTGGTTTGAAGATCCGCAGGCTGAGTACATCAGCGAGGAAATCGGAGACGAAGTCATTTTGATGAAAACCCAGACAGGCCGCGTGATTGGGTTTGAGAAGCTGAATTTTTCGGATACGACGGCTGAACAGGTACGTGTGGCATTTGAGACGATCGCTGCCTAAGACCGTATGCAATACTTGATCAATAACTTTGATGTCGTCAGGATGCGCTTCGGCGAGCATCTGCGCCTGACGCTGATCGCGCTGGCGATTGCGCTGGTGATCGCGCTGCCGCTCGGCGTGCTGCTCAGCCGCGTCAAGTGGCTGGAGGGGCCAGTGATGAGCGTCTTGAACCTGCTCTACACAATCCCCAGCCTGGCGCTGCTGGTGCTGCTGGTGCCGTTTACCGGCCTGGGCGCGGATACGGCGATCATCGTGCTGGTCGTCTATGCGCAGGTGATCCTGGTGCGCAACATCGTCGTCGGGCTGAATGGTGTAAGCCCCGATATTGTCGAGGCGGCGCGCGGCATGGGCATGAACGGCTGGCAGCGCTTCTTCCGCGTCGAGCTGCCGCTGGCGCTGCCGGTGATCATCGCGGGCGTGCGCATCGCCACGGTGACGATCATTGCAATCGCGACGGTCGCGGCGCTAATCAACGCCGGTGGCCTGGGCCGGATTCTGTTCGAGGGCGTGTCGCGGCGCTCCGAGTCGCGCATCATCGCCGGTAGTCTCGCGGCGGCGGCGATGGCGGCGATGGCGAATGTGCTGCTGCGGCTGCTCGAATGGCGCGCCACGCGGGCGATCCGGGGCGACGAGGCATAAACTGTGCTACACTAAGCGCGCAGAAGTGAAGGAGCGCGCATGACTCATCGACAGATTCGGATCTTTCCCGATGCCGCAGCGCTCGCCGATGCCGCAGCGCGCTATATTGTCGAGCGCGCGCAGGCGGCGGTAGCCGAGCACGAGCGCTTCACGATCGCGCTGTCGGGCGGCTCGACGCCGCGCGCGGTGTTCGAGCGGCTGGCGGAGCCGTCGCTGATGGCGCAGATGCCGTGGACCAAAACGTATGTCTTCTGGTCCGACGATCGCGCTGTGCCGCTCGATCATGCCGATAGCAACTACCGCATAGCCTGCGAGGCGCTGCTGAGCCACGCGCCGCTGCCCAAAGATCACATCAAGCCAATGCTGGGGCTGGGAGAGGATCTCGACGCCGCCGCCAGGCACTACGAGCGGGTGATTCGGACGATCGTGCCTGGCTCGCCGCCGCGCTTCGATCTGGTGCTGCTGGGCATGGGGCCGGACGGGCACACGGCCTCGCTGTTTCCGCACAGCCCGCAGCTAGACGCCGCCGACGCGCTGGTCGTCGCTACGCCGGTCGCGTCGCTCAAGCCGCATGTACGCCGGGTCACGTTTACCGCGCCGCTGATCAATGCCGCTGCCAAGGTGCTGTTCATGGCGGCGGGCGCAGATAAAGCCGCGACGCTCCAGCAGGTGCTCGAAGGGCCGTCGCGTCCCGCAGATCTGCCGTCGCAGCTGGTCGCGCCGCGCTCCGGCACGCTGGTCTGGATGCTCGATCAGGCAATCGCCCAGGAATTGAACCAGCCGTATGAGTGAGCGCTCTCCCAAACAGCTCGCGGCGCTCCACGCCGCCAGCGCCGTCCAATCCGGCATGCGCCTGGGCCTCGGCAGCGGCTCGACCGTCTATCTGATCGTGCAGGCGCTCGGCGAGCGGCTCGCGCGCGGTGAGCTGCGCGATCTCCAGGTGGTCGTCGCGTCGCGCTGGACCGAGGATGCCGCGAAAGACGCGGGGCTGACGATCGCCACGCTCGACGATTTGCCGCAGCTGGATCTGGCGATCGACGGCGCGGACGAGATCGATCCGCAGCGCAACATGATCAAAGGCGGCGGCGGCGCGCTGCTGCGCGAGCGGATCGTGCTGGCGGCAGCCGCGCAACGCATGATCGTGGTCGACGACTCGAAGCTGGTGCAGACTCTCGGCGAGCGCTGGGCGGTGCCGGTGGAGATCGTGCAGTTCGGCTGGCGCGTTCCCGAAGCCGCGCTGCGGCGGCAGGGAGCGCAGCCGGTGCGGCGCATGGACGGCGCGCAGCCGCTGATCACCGACGAGGGTAACTTCATCCTTGACTGTGCGTTCGGGCCGATCCCCGATCCCGCCGCGCTTGACCGGCGGCTGCGCGCGATTCCGGGAGTGATGGATCACGGCCTCTTCATCGGTATGGCCGACCGGGTGATCGTCGGCGGGGCGGACGGCGTGCGTGAATTGTAAGAGGTTCGTCGATGCAGGTCATGCCAGATCCAGGGCGCTTGGCCCAACAAATTCAGTTTATCGTCGAGCTTGATCAGCTCAAGCAGGTGCTACGCCAGACGCTCCTCATCGACGGCTCGCGGCGTGAGAATAGCGCCGAGCACTCGTGGCATCTGGCGACGATGGCACTGGTGCTGGCCGAGTACGCGCCGCCGGACGTGGATCTGCCGCGCGTGATGAAGATGCTAGTGCTGCACGATGTGGTCGAGATCCGCGCGGGCGATACCTTCTGCTACGACAGCGCGGCCAACGGCGATAAAGCGGAGCGCGAGCAGAACGCCGCGACGTATCTGTTTGGCCTGCTGCCGCCCGATCTTGGCGGTGATCTGCGCGGGCTGTGGGAGGAGTTCGAGGCGCTGGCAACGCCTGAGGCACGCTTTGCCAATGCCCTGGATCGCTTGCAGCCGCTGCTGCATAACTATCGCACGCAGGGCGGCACCTGGCGCATCCACGGCATTACCCACGATCAGGTGCTCCGCCGCATGAGTCCGATTCAGGAGGGCGCGCCCGCGCTGTGGCCCTACGTGCTCCAGGTTATCGATGAGTCGTGTGCGCTGGGCTATATTCGTGGCTAATCCTCGTCGCGGCGCTCTACTCGTCGGTCAACTGCTCCTCAGCCAATAATTGCTCCGCCGTCTCCGGCGTGATCAGACGCGACGGGACCAGCCGCCGCACCAGCTCGCGCCACTGCGGCTCGCGTGCT
>DASUTC010000321.1 GCA_036374795.1 Herpetosiphonaceae bacterium | reverse complement strand
ACGTTTCTCGCCACCTGCGCCGCCTGGCGGATCAGCCTGCTGAGTTTGCCTACCACGTTCTGGCACGAGCTTGTCGCGCAGATGGATGCCGATGCGCTGGTGCTGCCGACGTCGTTGCGATTAGTGACGTTCGGTGGGGATCGCGCCAATCCCGAGCGCGTAGCTCTGTGGCAGCAGCATGCCGACGAACACGTGCAGCTCGTGAACACCTATGGTCCTACCGAATCCACCATCATCGCGACGCTGTTCTCCATTCCGCCCACAGCGCTGGAGCGCGGCTTCCGTGACGTGCCGATCGGTCGTCCGCTCCGCAATCTGACGGCCTACGTGCTGGATCAGCACCTCGCGCTCGTGCCGGTGGGCGTGCCGGGCGAGCTGTGCCTCGGCGGGGCGGGCTTGGCGCGGGGCTACCTGGATCGGCCTGCGCTCACGGCGGAGCGTTTTGTTCCCGACCCGTTCAGCCAGAGGCCAGGAGCGAGAATCTACCACACGGGCGATCTGGTGCGCTGGCTGCCCGACGGCACGCTCGAATTCCTCGGGCGAGTGGACTACCAGGTGAAGATTCGGGGCTTCCGGGTCGAAGTGGGCGAAGTCGAGGCGGCGCTGCATCAATGCCCGGCGGTCAGCGATGCGGTGGTGGTGGCACGGGAAGACACCTCACCCGCAAGCGGGTACCCGGACAAGCGGCTGGTAGCCTATATCATTCCCCGCGACGGTCACACGCCAACGACCAGCGAGCTGCGCAGCTTCTTGCTTGCCAAGATCCCCGACTACATGATTCCCACCGCGTTTATAACGCTTGAGCGGCTGCCACTCACTACAGGTGGCAAGGTCAATCGCCGCGCCCTGCCCGCTCCCGATCAGACACGGCCTAACCTGAACGACGCCTTCGCGGAGCCGCGCACGCCCACGGAGCAGCAGGTCGCGTCGATCTGGCGGAGTGTGTTGAAGCTGGAACAGGTGGGCATCGACGACAACTTCTTCGATCTTGGCGGACACTCGCTGCTGGCTACCCAGGTGATCGCCCGACTACGCGACATGTTCCAGGTTGACCTGCCAATCCGGTACCTGTTTGCCGCACCTACCGTTTCCGGCGTAGCCGCCATGATCGAAAGGATGCGCTGGCTGGCGCAGGACGCCAGTGGATCAGCGGCTGACGACGAATCGGCGGAAGAAGGCGCGCTATGACGACCATCGAGCTATTGGATCGGCTCCGTGCGCTGAACATCACGCTCTGGGCCGAGGGTGATCAGCTGCGCTTTAAGGCACCGAAAGGGGCGCTCACCGACGAGCTACGCGCAGCGCTGGCAGCGCAGAAAGCCGAAGTGCTGGTCTTGCTCCAGGGGGCCGCCGTCGCGGCCCAAGACACGCCCACGTCTATTCCACGCATCAAGCGCGACGCCAGGCTGCCGCTGTCGTTTGCCCAGCAGCGCCTGTGGTTCCTGGATCAATTGGAGCCCAACAGCCCGCTCTACAACATTCCCTCCATGCTGCGGATCGCCGGACCCCTCGACGCCAGCGTATTCGAGCGGAGCTTCAATGCACTGATTGGCCGCCACGAAATCCTGCGCACCACGTTCACGCTCGTCGAGGGACAGCCCATACAAGTCATCGCGCCACCCGCGCCGATGAAGGTGTCCTCGATCGACCTGCGCCGCCTGCCCGCCCACGAGCGCGAAGCGACCGCCCGGCATCTGGCTGGCGAAGAAGCGCTGCAACCCTTCGACCTTGGACGCGGCCCGCTGCTGCGAATCACGCTGATCCAGCTCGACGACGCCGAGGTTTGGGTGCTGTTCACGACGCATCACACCGTCTTCGATGGGTGGTCGACGGGCGTGTTGGTGGGCGAATTGTGGCAGCTCTACCGCGCCTTTACTCGAGGCGAGGAGCCGTCGCTGCCGGAGTTGCCGATCCAGTATGCCGACTATGCAGTGTGGCAGCGGCGCTGGCTCCAGGGCGAGATGCTGGAGCGGATGTTGCGCTACTGGAAACAGCAGCTTGGCAACGAACACCGCCGTGGTCCTGTACCGCTGCTCGAGCTGCCCACTGACCATCCGCGTCCGTCGGTGCAGTCCAACCGGGGCAAGAGCATCACGTTTACGCTGCCGCAGCCGCTCACCGATGCGCTTGTCGCGCTGAGCCAGCGCGAACAGGTCACGCTCTTCATGACGCTGCTGACCGCATTCCAGGTGCTGCTCTTCCGCTACAGTGGTCAGGACGATCTTGCGATCGGCACGCCGATTGCGAACCGCAACCGCCGTGAGCTTGAGCCGCTGATCGGCTGTTTCATCAACACACTGGTACTGCGCACCGACCTGTCCGGCAATCCCGCGTTCCGTGCGCTGCTCCATCGTGTCCGGCAGACGACGCTTGACGCCTACGATCACCAGGATCTACCCTTTGAGGTGCTGGTCGATGCGCTGCAGCCGGCGCGCGATCTAAGCCACAATCCGCTCTTCCAGGTGATGTTCGTGATGCAGAACACGCCCATACAGGCGCTCGACCTGTCGGAGTTCCAGATTGGCATGGTCGATCTCGAAACGCGAACGGCGAAGACCGACGTGAGCTTGGAGATCGTGCCGATTGGCGAAATATTGACCGGCACGTTTGTCTATACCACCGACCTGTTCGACCGGCCCACCATCGAGCGGATTCTCGCGCATTTTGTCACGCTGCTCGAAGGTGTCGTTGCCGAGCCAGAGATGCGGATCACCCACCTGCCGTTGCTGACCGGGGCCGAGCGTCAGCAGATGCTGATCGACTGGAACCATTCGGCAGCCGAGTGTCCAGGTGAGGCAGCGATTCAGCACGTGATCGCGGCGCAGGCCGCACGCACGCCCGACAAGACGGCGATTGTCTTTGAGGCGGGTACCCGTGAGCGGGTGGCGCTGACCTATGGCGAGCTGAACAGGCGGGCGAACCAGCTTGCCCACTCCTTGCGGGATCAGGGCGTTGGTCCCGAGGTGCTGGTCGGGTTGTATGTCGAACCCAGCCTGGAGCTGATCGTCGGCATGCTGGCGATCCTCAAAGCGGGCGGCGCCTACGTCCCGCTCGATCCCGCCTATCCTCACGACCACATTCAGTGTATGCTTCAGGATGCCGGGATCGCCATACTCCTGACCCTGACAGACCTGGCTGAGCGGCTGCCTGCGCTCCAGGGACGGATCATCTGCCTCGATGCCGAGTCCAGCAACATCAGTCGCGAGTCCGAGGCCAACCTGGACGTCAATCTTGATCCTGACACCCTGGCCTATGTAATCTACACCAGCGGCTCGACGGGACGGCCTAAAGGCGTGCTAATTCCGCATCGCGGGCTGGTCAATCTGGCGCGGGCGCAGCGCGAGGCGTTTGCCGTTATGGCTGACAGTCGGGTGCTTCAGTTCGCCGCGCTCAGCTTCGACGCATCGATCGCCGAGGTGGCGGTGACGCTGACGGCGGGCGCACAGCTTGAGCTCGTACCGCGAGCGACGCCGCTTGTGGGCGCGGACCTGGCTGACGTTCTCGATCGGCGGGCCATCACGCATGTCACGCTGCCGCCCTCGGTGCTGATGACACTTCCCGAACAACCGCTGCCCGCCTTGCAGACGCTGATCGTCGCGGGCGAGGCGTGCGGGCCGGAGCTTGCCGCCCGCTGGGGACCGGGGCGGCGCTTCGTCAACGCCTATGGCCCGACCGAAACCACGGTCTGCGCGACGCTGGAGGTGGGTTCGGGCGACGGAGATCTGCTGCCCATCGGGCGTCCGATCGCCAACACGCAGATCTACCTGCTGGATGTGCAGCTCCAGCCGGTGCCAATCGGCGTTCCCGGCGAGCTCCATATCGGCGGCGTGGGGTTGGCGCGCGGCTATCACCAGCGGCCCGGCCTGACCGCTGAGCGGTTCATTCCCGATCCGTTCTCCACCCGTCCCGGCTCCCGCCTGTACCGGACGGGCGATCGTGCCCGCTACCTCCCCGACGGCAGAATTGCGTTTCTTGGACGCATCGACCACCAGATCAAAATCCGGGGCTTTCGCGTTGAACTCGGCGAGATCGAGTCCGTCCTGCGTCAGCATGAGGCCGTGCGAGACGCGCTTGTGCTGATGCGTGATGAGCGGCTAGTCGCTTACGTTGTTCAGAACAACGAACAACGAACAGAGAACAGGGATTCAGCAGACGATTGTTCTGTGTTTTCTGTTCGCTGTTCTCCTCAAGATCTCCGGACCTTCCTTCAATCCCGGCTACCGGCGTACATGCTGCCCAGCGCCTTCGTGTTCCTCGATGCGCTGCCGAGGACACCCAACGGCAAGCTCGATCGCACAGCACTGCCCGTGCCAGGTACACGCTCCAGTGACACACCCGGCACGTTTGTTGCGCCGCGCGATACCCTGGAAGTACGGCTTGCCCGCATCTGGGAAGCGTTGCTGGGCGTGCAACCCGTGGGCATCTGCGATAACTTCTTCGAGCTAGGCGGACACTCGCTGCTCGTCGTGCGGCTGATGGCCCAGATTCAGGTCCAGCTTGGGCAGAAGATCCCACTCGCAACCCTGTTCCAGGAGCCAACCGTCGAACACCTGGCGCGCACATTACGTCAACAACGTACGACGCCGCTTGACACGCCGCTCATCCCCCTGCAGCCCAACGGCACCAAGCTGCCGTTCTTCTGTGCTCATCCAGCTGCCGGAAGTGTCCTTAGCTACCTGGAACTCGCCCGGCTGCTTGGGCCGGATCAGCCCGTCTACGGCGTTCAGGCTGCTGGCCTTGCGGACGAACAACCACCGCATACGCGGGTTGAGGACATGGCAGCGGCGTGTCTCGCGGCGCTTCGCGCGGCGCAGCCAGAAGGCCCCTACCTGCTCGGCGGCTGGTCGTTTGGCGGGCTGGTCGCCTATGAGATGGCCTGCCACCTGACCGCGCAGGGCCACCAGGTAGGATTACTGGCCCTCCTCGACAGCCAAGCGCCAACCCTCGAAGCGCCGCCTTCCGTTGATCAGACAACCCTGCTGCAGTGGTTTGTCGGCGATCTCAGCCGCACCTTCGGCACCGATCTGGCCCTGTCCGCCGAGGCGGTTGCCGCCGTTGCGCCAGAGCAGCGCCTCCACTATGTGCTGGAACAGGCACGATCCGCGGGCATGCTCCTATCGGACATCGACGAACACAACATCAGTGCCTATTTTGATGTGTTTACGGCAAGCCTGGAGGCAATGCAGAGCTACCGGCCCCGTCCATATCCTGGTCGCGTGACGCTCTTCCGCGCAGGCGACCGACCGTTAGATGCTGCGGGCGAAACACTTGGGTGGGACGCGCTCGCCGCTGATGGGGTCCAGGTACAGGTTCTTCCTGGCGATCATTACACCATCCTTCGACAGCCGCATGTGACAACGCTGGCGAACCAGGTACGAGCCAGCCTTGACGAAGCCCAGACGTTAGGCGACGCATAGGCTGCGATGGATCGCGGAGGGAAGTACGATGGTCTTGAAAGCCTGACGCACCTTCGCCAGCGCACCACGCAGCGCGCACGCCGAGTGGTGCGCGCTGCTGGTTCACGTGTCGCCGCGTTGGATAGGACCTGCCTACGGATCTGAACCCGCCGTGCGCGCGTCGCCCCGGCCGACATGGACCTGCGGACGGTCGGCCTGCTCTGCGCGTATTTCTGGTGCCAGACGGGCGAGATCGCCACAAAGCTGCCTGCCGGATCGAGGGTTCCGTCCGGCCCGCGGTCATTATCCGCCAGCAGGAGTGCCTGCGTCCGCCAGGGTCCAGCGGATGAGTCGGTGAGATACTGCGCCGTTTTGCGCACGATGATCTGCGCGTCGCCCAGGGTCCGAGCGGGCAGGCCACCAACCGGCAGATCGGGCAGTGGGTCAGCGAGCGGATCGTCCGCATCCAAGCGCGTGTAGCAGGTATCGCAGGCGATCTCGCCACGCGGCGACGGCGGCGAGCGTCTTGCCGCGATCGAGTCGAGCAACGCGGTGGCGCATGTGAAGGTCTTGACCGGCAAGGTGCTTTTGACAAGTAATCGCTCAAGGGCGCGCGAGCCGCTTTGGTTGCCCATCTTGTCTGCCCTCACTATCTTCACTATAGCATAGATGTCTATGAAATAAAACAGGTCAACACCCGATTTCTTTTGCTCGTCCACGCCTGTACAATCCGCATCATGCACCTGCTGCGGTGCGTCTGCGTGCGGCCCCACCGATGTCGTTCGCTCCGTGCGCTCGGTTGGCGCTCGGCACACGTCAGCGCGCGTCACGGCGCTCCGGCCTGGCATGGGCTGCCGGGTGGTGATCGTGGGCGATGGCGATCGTGCGCGCGACTACCTAGTACAACACACCGGTACATCGTTTTAGCCCGAAGGATGTCATCACAATTATCAAAGAAGGAAGTACCGAAGGAGGTAACTGTATGAGTTCCTATGTGCTTGGTTTTCAGGATATTGACAAGACAAAGCTCATGGTTGTTGGGGGTAAAGGCGCGAACCTGGGGGAACTTTCCAGGATTGAAGGAATCTACGTACCGGATGGCTTTTGTATTTCTACTGAAGCCTTCAAAAGAATCATTGGGGAAACGTCGTCGATTAACGAATTACTTGATCAGCTATCGCTTCTAACGGTGGAAGACCGGGATAAAATCGCTGAGCTAAGCGGTGAGATTCGCAGGGTCATCGAAGGGATTGCGATCCCTCAAGATATTCATGAAGCGATCACCCACCACCTCTCCAGGCTTGGAGAAAAAAATGCCTACGCAGTACGATCCAGCGCAACCGCAGAAGATTTACCGACGGCCTCCTTTGCCGGCCAGCAGGATACGTATTTGAACATTATCGGAACGGAGGCAATCCTCAAGCATATCAGCAAGTGCTGGGCATCGCTATTTACCGAGCGGGCAGTCATGTACCGCCTTCAAAACGGCTTCGACCACCGTACAGTCTACCTGTCTGTGGTTGTTCAGAAGATGGTCTTCCCGCAGGCGGCAGGAATTTTGTTTACTGCCGATCCCGTCACTTCTAACAGGAAAGTGGTATCCATTGATGCCAGCTTCGGCCTTGGTGAGGCCCTGGTTTCCGGCCTGGTGAATGCTGATATCTATAAAGTGCGTAACGGCAAGGTTATCGATAAGAAGATAGCCACCAAGAAGCTGGCTATTTATGCCTTAAAAGACTACGGTACGAAAGAACAGGAGCTTGAGCCTGAGCGGCAGAACAGGCAAGTGCTGACGGATGAGCAGATGTTGCAGCTTGAGCGCATAGGCAGAACAATCGAAAACCATTTCGGCCGACCGCAGGACATTGAATGGTGTCTGGTTGATGATACATTTTATATTGTCCAGAGTCGGCCAATCACTACGTTATACCCGATCCCTGAAGCGAACGATCAAGAAAATCACGTGTATCTATCTGTCGGTCATCAACAGATGATGACCGACCCCATGAAACCATTAGGATTGTCTTTTTGGCTGCTAACGACGAGGGCACCCATGCGTACAGCCGGTGGAAGGTTGTTTGTTGATATTACACCGATGCTGGCTTCACCTGACAACAGACAAACGGTAGTAAATACCCTGGGACAATCCGATCCGCTCATAAAAGACGCGCTCGTGACTATCGTAGAGCGGGAAGATTTTATCAAATCGGTACCGGATGATAACACAGAACCCAGTCCCGGTAAAAGCAATAAAGTTATTTCGCCTACGGGTTTCCGAACACAAGTCGAAAACGATCCGGCGATCCCTTCTGATTTGATTAAGCATAGTCAAACATCGATAGAAGCGTTAAAACGAAACATTCAAACCAAATCAGGACCGGATCTCTTTGATTTTATTCTGGAAGATCTCCAGGAATTAAAGAGGATTTTATTTGACCCACAAAGTTTTGGTGTGATTATGGCTGCGATGGATGCTTCGTCATGGATCAATGAAAAAATGAACGAGTGGTTGGGTGAAAAAAGCGCAGCAGACACGCTTTCTCAATCGGTGCCCAACAATATTACTTCGGAGATGGGCCTGGCGCTGTTGGATGTCGCAGACGCGATTCGTCCTTATGCGGAAGTCATTGAGTATTTACAACATGTAAAAGATGATAGCTTTTTGGAGGAGCTGGTGAAGTTGCATGGTGGACAGGAAGCCCGGGACGCTATCCAGGCTTATCTCAACAAATATGGAATGCGATGCGTCGGTGAAATCGATATTACGAAAACCCGTTGGAGCGAAAAACCAAGGACGCTGGTCCCCCTGATTCTCAGTAACATCAAAAACTTTGAGCCTGGTGCCGGAAAGCGGAAATTTGAGCAAGGGCGACAGGAAGCTTTAAACAAAGAACAGGAGCTATTGGATCGATTGAAGCAATTACTGGATGGTAAAGAAAAAGCCAAAGAGACAAAACGAATGATCGACCTGATCCGGAATTTCATCGGTTATCGTGAATATCCAAAATACGGCATGGTTAGTCGCTACTTCGTTTATAAGCAGGCTTTACTGAAAGAAGCCGAACAACTCGTACACGCTGGCGTTCTTCATGAGAAAGAAGACATCTACTATCTTACTTTTGAGGAATTTCGTGAAGCCGTACGCACCAAGGAGCTGGATTACCAGATCATCAGCCAACGAAAAGACGAGTACAAAGTATATAAAAAACTAACTCCACCACGTGTTATCACGTCTGATGGTGAAATCATTACAGGTGCGTACAAACGAGAAAATCTCCCAGCCGAAGCTATTATAGGTCTACCTGTTTCTTCGGGAGTTATAGAGGGACGCGCACGTGTCATCTTAACCATGGAAGATGCTGATCTAGAAGATGGAGATATATTAGTCACCTCCTTTACTGACCCGAGCTGGACACCATTGTTTGTATCCATAAAAGGCCTAGTGACCGAAGTTGGTGGACTGATGACCCATGGAGCAGTTATCGCACGTGAATATGGCTTACCAGCAGTTGTCGGAGTAGAAGATGCTACCAAGCTGATAAAAGATGGGCAACGAATTCGCGTGCATGGAACAGAAGGGTATGTAGAAATCCTCCAGTGAACGACGGTCTGCTCAAGCAACCTCGCCCTCTGGCAAGGTTAGCGCCTGACGGCTCGCTCCGAGCCGTCAGCTATTTAACGCCGCACTGAGATCGCGATCGGCGAAGATCACGTAGGCTTCAAGTTCTTCGATCATCTGCCCGGCGGTGCAGGTGGCCTCGAAGCAGCGCATGCACGGCTCGTCGTGCACCAAACCATGCGCAAGCTCGGTGATCTCGTCGTGGATAGTCGGGACGTGGGAGGCATGGGCGTCCTGCGGGATCTGCGTCTCTTGGTCGATCCAGGGGCGAGTGCTGCTCCCCACCAGCGAATTGTCGTACAGAACCTGGAAAGGGTTGTATCCGATGGACGTTGTCGGAACCCTGGTCGCAGCGGCAGAGGCATTGACAAAGCCACGAACGCTATCGTATACTTGCATACACGGATCGCCAACATGCTGGCGGACCCAATTTGATCAAAGACGACTTATTCAACCTCGCCACCCCCCAGAACAGGCTCTCAACGGGCTGCCTTACCACACGCACGAGACAGGACGCGCGGCGCGACTCGCCGGATGTACGCTCATGGCATGAGATCCATCGTATCGACGACGAAACACCTCAAACTACGCGTCTCACACTCGTGCTGGTGCCAACACCGGCCTTGTACCCGGGACCAACATTGGGCACAATTCCGCGAGGCGCTGCGCGCCTGGTGCACGCCCGTTCAGCATGTTGGGTATGCCGATGTGGTAGGCACCATTACCTACCAGATGACCAGCCAGGTGCCGATTCGCGCACCGCAGCACAGCGGCCTGGTGCCGCTGCCAAGGTGGACGAATGAGTACGCGTGGCAGGGCTGCATCCCCTACGAGGAACTGCCCCCGACCGCTAACCCGCCGCAGGGCTGCATCGGCACCGCGAACAACAAGGTCGTCAGCGACGACTACCCGTACAGCCTTTCCCCAGCATGGGACCCCGGCTACCGCGACCACAGAATGAGCGATATGCAGGCACAACGCGCGACGCTATCGCCGGAGCAGCGCACGCTTCCGGAATTGCTCGCGCACAGGCAGGCGGCGCAAGCGGCGAGCGCAGCGGCTGCTGAACCACCGCCTGTCGATCGCCGCACGATCCCGCTGCGAACGACAGCCGGACCGGCACCGCTCTCGTTCGACCAGCAACGGCTGTGGCTGCTGGATCAATTTCAGCCCAGGTGATCAGCGCCCACGCAGCGCGACCGGGCCAGACCGAGACGAGCGCCCGCGTCCTCCAGCGCCTTCGTGGCACGTCGGCGGAGGAGCAGCGTCACCTGCTCGATCAGAAGCGGCGTGAACGCAGCCAGGATCAGCCACCTGAATGACGACCGGAACCGCACCAGCCACAGCGGGACCACGCGCGACCGCCGCGCCCCGTAGACCGGATTGTGGTCGCGCTCAAGCGCATTGGGAGCCTGTCGCGCGGGCGACACCATGAGCTCCAGCAGCAGCAAGCCAAATGAGGGATTCGATATGCACAGCGACGGCCTGACATCCACCACCGGCCTTTCCGCCGAGGACCTTGAGTTATTCACGTACCTGCTTGAAGAAGAGGGCGTTGATACCACGAGCGAACGGGTGATTCCTCGCCGCGATCCTACCGCCCCGATCCCGCTTTCGCTTGCCCAGGAGCGCATGTGGTTTCTCGATCAGTGGGACCCTGGCAACCCGGCGTCGAATATTCCCTTTGCGGTGCGCCTGAAGGGTCCGCTCTCCAGCAATGCGCTCCAGCACAGCGTGAACGCGATCGTGCAGCGCCACGAGTCGCTGCGCACGACCTTTCGGTCGGTCAACGGTCTGCCGCAGCAGATCGTGGCTCCGTCGCTGCATATTCCGCTCCCCGTGACCGACCTGCGCCACCTGCCACGCGCCTGCCAGGCGGCGGAAGTCGAGCGCCTGACTCTGGAACACGGCCAATACCGCTTCGACGTCACGACTGGCCCGCTGTTGCGCGCTGACCTTGTGTGTCTGACCGATCAGGAGCATGTGTTTCTGCTCAATATCCATCACGCGGTCTTCGATGCCTGGTCGGTGGGGCTGTTTTTGCGCGAGCTGACCGTGCTGTATAACGGCGTTGTGAACAATCAGCCCTCGCCGCTTCCCGAATTGCCCATCCAGTACGGCGACTTCGCGATCTGGCAGCGCGCGTGGCTGCAAGGCGCGCTGTTGCAGGAGCAGCTCGCCTACTGGAAGCGCCAGCTTCGTGGGAGTCTGCCCGTGCTGGAGCTGCCAGGTGACTATCCACGTCCCCGGCTATTGACCCACCAGGGAGCGTTGAGCACCCATCACCTCCCGGCGGCGCTCCAGCAGCAACTGCTTGCCGTGAGCCAGGCCGAAGGCACCACGCTGTTTATGACCCTGTTTGCAGCCTTTCAAATCTTGCTCTACCGCTACACCGGTCACGAGGACATTATCACCGGCTCGGTCATCGCCAACCGCGATGTCGTCGACACCGAAGGCCTGATGGGGTTCTTCCTCAACACGCTGCCGCTGCGGAGCGATCTGTCGGGCCGCCCCACCATGCGCGCGTTCCTGCACCGCACGCGCGAGATGCTGCTGGAAGCTTACGCGCACCAGAGCGTGCCGTTTGAGCAGTTGGTCGAGGAGCTGCGCCCGCCGCGCGATCCCAGCCACACGCCGCTGTTCCAGGTGATGTTCATCTTGCAAAGCGCGCCGGTCCCGGAGCAAGGACAGCGCGATCTGGAGATCGAGGTGGTGCGCGTCGATAACGGAACTGCGAAGTTCGACCTCACGCTGTCGCTGACGGAACTGCCGGATGGGCTGCGGGTGGTGGCGGAGTACAAGACGGATCTCTTCGAGGCGACCACGATCGAGCGACTGTTGGGTCACTACCAAACGCTCCTTGCAGGCATGGTGGTGGACCTCGACCAACGGATCTCCTGCTTGCCGCTGCTCACCGAGGCCGAGCGGCAGCAGCAGCGCGATTGGAACCGGACGGCGGTTGCCGTCGATCTGGAGCCGTACATCCATACGCAATTTGCGCGGCAGGCGGCGCGAACGCCCGATGCAACGGCGCTAAGCTTTGGGGATCGATCGCTGAGCTACGCGGAAGTGAACGACCGCGCCAACCGGCTTGCCAACTATCTGCGTTCGATGGCCGTGGGACCGGAGACGCGCGTCGGGCTGTGCCTCGATCGTTCACTGGATCTCGCCGTAGGTGTGCTGGGCATTCTCAAAGCGGGCGGCGCGTATGTGCCGCTCGATCCGGCCTATCCCCAGGCCCGCCTGCGCTACATGCTCCACGACTCCGCGATCGGGGTGCTGCTGACCCAGGAGACGCTGACCGATACGCTGCCCACAGCACAGATCCGCGTGGTCTGTCTCGACCGCGACCGGTCGACGATTGCGCAGTTCAGCGCCGACGAGCCCCACAGCGGCGCGACGCCCGACAACCTGGCGTATGTGATCTACACCTCCGGCTCGACGGGCCAGCCCAAGGGCGTGGCGGTCAGCCACCGCGCGATCGGCAACCGCATCGCGTGGAGCCAGCAGGCCGATCCGCTAGCCACAGACGATCGGGTGCTACAGGTCGCGTCGATGAGCTTCGACATCGCCTTCTGGGAGCTGATCGGGCCGCTGCTGTACGGCGCGACAGTGGTGCTGGCACCGCCGGACGCCAACCGGGACAGCGACCGGCTGATCGCGCTGCTGGTACAGGAGCGCGTGACGGTGGCGCATCTGGTGCCGTCGGTGCTCAATCTGGTGCTGCCCGATCCGAAGCTGGCATCCTGCCGCAGCCTGCGCAGTGTGTACTACGGCGGTGAGGCGTCGGCGGCCGATCTGCCGACGCGGATTCGCGCCCGGCTGCCGGTCAATCTGCTGCACTTCTACGGCCCGACCGAGGCGGCGATCAACGCGACCGCCTGGCGCTGGTCGCCGGACTCGCCCACGGCCTCGATCGGTCGTCCGATCAGCAACATGCAGGCGTATCTGCTCGACGGGCAGCTTCAGCCCGTGCCGATCGGCGTGGCGGGCGAGGTCTATCTGGGCGGCGTGGGGCTGGCGCGGGGCTACCTTGGCCGCCCCGATCTGACCGCCGAGCGGTTCCTGCCCGATCCGCTGAGTGATCAGCCGGGATCGCGGCTGTACAAAACCGGCGATCTGGCGCGCTACCTGCCTGACGGCAACATCGCGTTCCTGGGACGCGCCGACAACCAGGTCAAGATTCGCGGCATGCGGATCGAGCCTGGTGAGATCGAAGCGGTCCTGCGCCAGCACCCCGGCGTGCAGCAGGCGCTAGTCGTCGTCCGCGAAGACACGCCCGGCGATGCGCGGCTGGTGGCGTATCTTGTGGGGCAGCAGCACCAGGAACCGGGTTCCCTGGGGAGCGCCAAGACCCACGGGGCCAGCCCGGATGATTCTCAGCTCGTGCTCGGTGCTTCGGAACTCCGCGCCTACGTCAAGCAGCAGCTCCCCGACTATATGGTGCCGAGCGCGTTTGTGGTGCTCGACGCGCTGCCGCTCACGCCGAACGGCAAAGTTGACCACAAGGCGCTGCCGACGCCTGAGCGCGCCGGTCTGGAGCCGGATGCAACCTATGTCGCGCCGCGCACGCCCGTTGAAGACCTGCTGGCGAGCATCTGGGCCAGCGTGTTACGCCGGGAGCGTGTCGGCGTCCACGACAACTTCTTCGACCTGGGCGGTCACTCCCTACTGGCAACGCAGCTTGTCTCGCGGGTGCGCGACGCGCTCCAGGTCGATCTGCCGCTGCGCGATGTGTTCGCCGCTCCCACGATGGCAGGCATGGCCGCGCTGATCACGAACATGCGCCTGGGCACGACCATCCAGGATGCCGCGCCGCCGCTGCGCCCGGTTGACCGAGCGGGGTTCCTGCCGCTCTCGTTCAGTCAGGAGCGGCTGTGGTTCCTGCATCAGCTCACGCCAAGCAGCCCGCTCTATAACATCCCGTCCGCCGTGCGCCTCACCGGCCAACTCGACCGCGTGGCGCTCCAGCGCAGCTTCGACACGCTGGTCGAGCGCCACGAAGTCCTGCGGACTACCTTCCCAGACACCGATGGACGGCCTGTGCAGGTGATTGCGCCACCGACGCCGGTGGTCATCGCGTTTGTCGATCTGCGCGGCCTGCCGGTGGACGAGCGCGAGGCAGCGGCGCGGGAACGGGCACAGGCAGAGGCGCAAACGCCGTTTGACCTTGCGCTCAGCCCACTGCTGCGGGTCACGCTGCTGCAACTTGACGAGGGCGACCATGTGGTGCTCTTCACCCTGCATCACATCATCTCCGATGGCTGGTCGAGTGGGATCTTAATCCGCGAGCTGGCGCTGCTCTATATGGCCTATGTTGAAGACCGACCCGCACCCCTGGCCGATCTACCGATCCAGTACGTTGATTTTGCCGTGTGGCAGCGCCAGTGGCTCCAGGGCACCGTGCTGGAGCAGCAGGTGGCGTATTGGCAAGAGCAGCTCGCGGACGCGCCGGCGGCGCTGGATCTGCTGACCGACCGGCCACGTCCGCCGATCCAGACCGTTCGCGGCGCGACGCTGCCGTTTCGCGTCCCGCTGGCGCTGAGTCAGGCGCTTTATGCGCTGAGCCGACACGAGGGCGTGACGCTCTTTATGACGCTGCTGGCGGCGTTCCAGACGCTGCTGTTCCGCTACAGCGGTCAGGCCGACATCCTGGTTGGAACCCCGATCGCCAACCGCACCCGCAAGGACCTCGAAGGGCTGATCGGAGTGTTTGTGAACACGCTGGTGCTCCGGACCAAGCTGTCCGGCAACCCGCCATTCAGGGACCTGCTCGGCCGGGTGCGCCAGACGGCGCTGGGCGCGTTCGCCCACCAGGATCTGCCCTTTGAGCGACTGGTCGAGGTCTTGCAGCCTGCACGCGACCCAAGCCGCAGCCCGCTGTTTCAGGTGATGCTGGTGCTGCAAAATGCTCCATCGGAAGCCCTGAAGCTACCTGGCATGGCGTTCGAGCCGATCGCGGTTGACAGCGGCACGGCGAAGTTCGACCTGATGTTGGTGATGACCGAGGGGGCGGACGGTCTGACGGGCACCCTCGAGTATAACAGCGACCTGTTCGATCACGACACCATGGCGCGGCTGCTCGACCACTACCACACGCTGCTCAACGGCATTGTTGCGCATCCAGAGACGCGCCTGGCCGACCTGCCGCTGGTGCCTGCTGCCGAATGGCAGCAGATGGTGCTCTGGAATGCGACCCGCACGGACTATCCTCACGATCGCTGTGTCCATGATCTGGTCGCCGCTCAAGCCGCCCGCACGCCCTCGGCGCCTGCGGTTGTTTTTCCGGACGAGCAGTGTCGTTATGTCGAGCTCAACATGCGCGCCAATCAGCTTGCCCATTATTTGCAGGCCCTTGGCGTTGGCAGAGGCACGCTGGTCGGAGTCTGCCTGGAGCGCTCACTGGCGTTTGTCGTGAGCGTGCTGGCGATCCTCAAGGCGGGCGGCGCGTATGTGCCGCTCGATCCCACGTATCCCGCCGAGCGCCTCCAGTTTATGCTCGAAGATACCGCCACACCGGTCGTGATCACGGAGGCCGCGCTGGCCGTCAGCTTACCGCCACACAGAGCCGAGATCGTCTGCCTCGACACCGCCGCAGACCGCGTGAACGCCCAACGCACCAACGATCCGGCGCACCAGGCCATGAGCGAGGACCTGGCCTATGTGCTCTATACGTCAGGCTCGACCGGCAGGCCCAAAGGGGTGATGGTGCCGCACCGGGCGATTACGCGCCTGGTCTGCAACACGAACTATGTCCAGTTCACGACCGACGACCGGATCGGCATGGTTTCCAACGTTTCGTTCGACGCGGCCACGATGGAGCTGTGGGGACCACTCCTCAACGGGGGGCGGATCGTGGGCGTGTCCCGTGAGGTGGTGCTCGCACCGACAACCTTTGCCGCCTATATCCGCACGTATCGCATCGACACGATGTTTCTGACGTCGGCGCTCTTCAATCACATGGCGCATAGCGTACCCGATGCGTTCGCCACGATGCGCGCTGTGCTCGTCGGCGGCGATGCGCTCGATGCGCGCTCGATAGCGACCGTGCTGGCGGCGGGCGGGCCGCGTCGCCTCTTGAACGGCTACGGTCCCACGGAAAGCACCACCTTTGCGGCATGGTACGAGATCACCAGGGTGTCGCAGGGCGCACGGTCGATCCCGATCGGCTATGCCCTGGCGAACACCCAGCTCTATGTTCTGGATCGCCACGCCAGGCCGGTGCCCATCGGCGTTCCCGGTGAGCTGTACATTGGCGGTGCTGGCCTGGCGCATGGCTATCTCAATCAGCCGGCCCTGACCGCCGACACGTTTGTTCCAGATCCGTTCAGTGGCGATGTCGGCGCACGGCTGTACCGCACGGGTGACAGCGCGCGGTACCAGGCCGATGGCGCGATCGAGTTCCTGGGCCGCCTTGACCAGCAGGTGAAGCTGCGCGGCTTTCGGATCGAGCTGGGCGAGATCGAGGCGGTCCTGGGGCAGCACCCGGCGTTGGCTGACGTGGCGGTGGTGATGCGCGAGGACCAGCCGGACGACAAACGGCTGGTCGCGTATGTGGTCGAGCACAGCGAACCGGGGGCGCTGCTGGACGGCCTCCGGGCAGGGGATCCAGCACGCGACCGAGCGCAGGACGATACGACGCATGCGCGGGTTCATGCTTCCGAGCTGCGGACGTTTCTGAAGGAGCGCCTGCCGGACTATATGGTGCCGAGCGCCTTTGTGGTGCTCGACGCGCTGCCGCTCACGGCCAACGGCAAGCTCGATCGCCGTGCCCTCCCCCCACCGATGCAGAGTCACCCCGCTCCCGATCACATGTTTGTCGCTCCTCGGACGCCGATCGAGGACATGCTTGCGCACCTCATGATGGAGCTGCTTCGGCTGGAGCACGTTGGCGTGTACGACAATTTCTTCGCGCTCGGTGGTCATTCGCTGCTCGCGGTACAGCTTATCGCTCGCATCCGGGCGCAGGTGGGCATCGAGATCCCCGTGCGTATCCTGTTCGAGTCGCCGACCGTCGCCGACCTTGGCGCGTATCTTCAGGCCGCTCACGCTGCTGATTCAGACGTGTCGCCAGCATTGACGGCCCCGGATTCTGGTGCCGGTGCCTCGCTCCTAAGTCTCGCCGCGTATGCCGAAGCGACCCGCTGGGCCGACTCCATGCAGACGCCCACCGAGCCGAGCGACGATGCCGATCTGTATGAAGCAGGTGAGCTATGACCGTCATCGAACTGCTGACCCACCTCCGCCAATTAAACATCGAGCTCTGGGTGGAGGACGATCGCCTGCGATTTCGTGCGCCGTCCGGCGTCCTCACGCCTGAGCTCCGCGCGGTGCTCGCTGAACACAAGGCTGAGGTCGCTGCGTTTCTCAAGATGGCGCGGGACACAGGTCGGAAGAGCGGGCCGATCCCGCTCTCGTTCGCGCAGCAGCGACTCTGGTTTCTGGATCAACTCCATCCGAACAGCACACTCTATACCGTACCGATGGTCGTGCGTCTCACGGGCACGCTTCATGGTGCCGCCCTTCAGCAGAGCCTTGATGAGATCGCGCGACGCCACGAGATCGTACGGACAACGTTCACCGTCGTGGACGGGCAGCCTGCCCAGGTGATTGCCCCCGCTGGCTCTGAAGCGGCCCAGCTGCCGCTCGCGCAGATCGATCTTTCCGACGTACCCACGGCGGCGCAGAGTGCTGCGGTCCAGGACCGCGTGCATCGAGAGCTCCAGCAGCCATTTGACCTCGCGCGCGGCCCTCTGGTGCGCGCGACGCTGCTCCGCCTGAATCCGACCGAGCATGTGATCATCCTGATGATTCACCACATTATCTTCGATGCCTGGTCACAGCAGGTGTTCATGGCCGAGCTGACCACGCTCTACGCCCATTTCAGTCAGCCAGGTGCCACGAACCGCGCCGCGCCCCTGCCGGAGCTTCCACTGCAATACGCAGACTACGCGCGTTGGCAACACCGCTGGCTTCAGGAAGCGGGATTGGAGCAGCAGATGGGCTACTGGCGGCAGCAGCTCCACGATCTGCCCGTGCTCCAGCTCATACCTGATCGTCCGCGTCCCGCGAGCGGCGGCTTTGAGGGGAGGGAGTATCATTTTGCGGTGTCCGACGCATGCGCGACAGCGCTTCGCCGCTTGAGCCAGGCGGCGGGCTGTACCATCTTTATGACGCTCCTGGCCGCCTGGCAAGTTCTGCTCGCACGCTATACGGCGCAGAGCGATATTGTGATTGGAACGCCGATCGCCAATCGGACGCAGGCCGAATCCCAGAAATTGATCGGCTTCTTTGTGAACACGCTCGTCCTGCGTACCGATCTCCGTGGGAATCCCACCTTTCGCGAGGCGCTCCATCGTGTCCGCGAGGTGTGTCTGGCGGCGTATGCTCACCAGGACGTACCCTTCGATACGCTGGTGGAAGCGTTGCAGCCTGTGCGGGATCTCAGCCGCCACCCCTTGTTCCAGGTCATGTTCGCCTACCAGCCGGCTCCGGGCGCGCTCCCGGCATTGCCGGATCTGAAGCTGGAGTTGCAGCCAATCGAGATTGAGCAGGTGAAGTTCGATCTCAACCTCACGATGGTTGAAACCATGACCGGTCTGGAAGGCATCCTCAAATACCGCACCGATCTCTTTGAAGAGCGGACGATTACCCGGATGGCTGAGCACCTTCACGTGCTGCTCGCCGCCATCAGCAGCACTCCCGACGCGCCGATCTACAGCCTGCCCTTGCTGAGCGCCGCCGAGTATCAGGCGATGCTGGACCATTGGCGCGCGCCAGACACCTACGCGATCACGCACTGCCTCCATCATGCTTTTGAACGCCAGGCTTCCAGAGCGCCGCATGCCGTAGCGGTGACAGACAACGGGGTGACGCTGAGCTATGCTGCGTTGAACGACCGGAGCAATCAGCTCGCCCGCCATCTCCAGACTCTCCGTGTCGGACCAGAGGTGTGTGTTGGCTTGTTTGTCGAGCGGTCGCCTGACCTGATCGTTGGCCTGCTCGGTATTCTGAAAGCGGGCGGCGCATATGTTCCACTTGACCCGGCGCTGCCGCCAGAACGCCTCGCTTTCATCCTGCATGATGCCCGCGTAGCGGTACTGGTAACGCAGGCAGCGTTCTCTACACGCCTGCCCGATCTCCCGGTGCCGGTCGTGCGCCTCGATCATGATGCGGAGATCATCGCAGCCTACAGCACAACAACCCCTGATTGCCTCGTGCTGCCGGACCATCCTGCCTATGTCATCTACACCTCAGGGTCCACAGGCACGCCAAAAGGGGTGATGGTCACGCACGCGAACGTCCTCCGGCTGTTTGCCGCGACACAGCCCTGGTTTGCGTTCGATGCGCGCGATGTGTGGACGCTGTTCCACTCTGCCGCCTTCGACTTTTCGGTCTGGGAGATCTGGGGCGCGCTGCTCTATGGCGGCACATTAGTCATCGTCCCCTATCTCCTGAGCCGATCGCCCGCAGCCCTTTACGCACTGCTGATTGAGGAAGGTGTCACGGTCCTTAACCAGACACCCTCGGCGTTTCGCCAGCTGATCCAGGTGGACGCCGACGCCATCGACTCGGAGCTCTCCCTGCGCTTCGTCATCTTCGGCGGCGAGGCGCTTGAGCTACACAGCGTACAGCCCTGGTTTGCTCGGCATGGCGACCTGCGACCGAAGCTGGTCAATATGTATGGCATTACGGAGACGACTGTCCATGTCACGTATCGTCCGCTGACGACAGCGGATCTCCAGCGGACGGCCAGCGTGATCGGCGGCGCGATCCCGGATCTGGAGGTGTATCTCCTGGACCACTATCTCCAGCCCGTGCCGGTGGGCGTGCCCGGCGAGATCTACGTTGGGGGAGCAGGGCTTGCTCGCGGCTACCTCCATCGTCCGGCCTTGACCGCAGAACGGTTCGTCCCGCACCCTTTGAGCACAACCGCAGGCCAGCGCTTGTATAAGTCGGGCGACCTGGCGCGCTACCAGGCGAATGGTGAGCTTGAGTATCTCGGTCGCATCGATCAGCAGGTCAAGATTCGCGGCTTCCGCATCGAGCTTGGCGAGATTGAGGCCGTGCTGGCGCAGCATCCGGGCGTGCGTGACGTCGTTGTGATCGCGCGTGAAGATCGTGGGCCCATGCATCGGCAGCTGGTCGCATACGTCGTTCCCACCCTGGAATCCCAGCCCACCATCGACGACTTGCGACGTTTCCTGGGAACACGCCTGCCGGATTATATGATCCCGACGGCTTTTGTGGCTCTTGACAAGCTGCCGCTCACGGTGAATGGCAAGCTTGACCGCAACGCGCTCCCGAGCCCGGATCAGGCGCGACCAGCGCTGGAGGAGGACTACACCGCGCCGCGCTCCCCGTTGGAGCATGTTCTGGTGCGGCTCTGGCAAGATCTGCTGGGCGTTGCGACGATCGGCGTGCATGATAACTTTTTCGCCCTGGGCGGAAACTCGATTCAGGCCGCCCTCCTGATCAACCAGATCCAAGCTGCCCTCCAGGAAATCGTCTACGTCGTCGCGATCTTCGACGCACCCACCGTTGCCGAGCTGGCCGTGTATCTTTCCAGCCGGTATCCGCAAAGCGTGACGCGCCTCTCTGGCAGTGATCGGCGGGAGGAACCTGCCGTGGATTCGGACACGCCGCCGCGTGCCAGGCCGATCGGTCAAGCCGAGGTTGCCAGGCTTCGGCAGTTGATCACCCCGTTGCCGCCGCGCCCAGCCGGCTCCGTCGCCAAGAATCCTCCGGCGGTGTTTATCCTATCGCCGCCGCGCTCCGGCTCGACGCTGCTGCGCGTGATGCTGGCCGGGCATCCCCGACTCTTCGCGCCGCCGGAGCTGGAGCTGCTGTCGTTTAATACGCTGGCGGAGCGGAAAGCAGCGTTTACCGACCGGGATCGCTTCTGGTTGGAAGGCACGATTCGCGCGATCATGGCGCTTAACGTGTGTGACGCTCCCGCTGCTGAGCAGTTGATGGCGCAGTACGAGGCCCAGGATCTCAGCGTGCAGGCGTTCTATCGCCTGCTGCAAACCTGGCTCGGCGATCGGATGCTGGTCGACAAAACGCCATCCTATGCCCTGGACCGCGCGATCCTCCAGCGCGCCGAGGAGGACTTTACCCATGCGCGCTACATCCATCTGATCCGCCATCCGTACGGCATGATTCACTCGTTTGAGGAGGCGAAGCTTGACCAGATCTTTTTCCGCCGTCCGCACGCCTTTACGACCCGTGAGCTAGCAGAGCTGATCTGGCTGATCAGCCACCAGAACATTCTAGACTTCTTCCAACAGATCCCGGCGGAGCGGCGGCACACCGTGCATTTCGAGGAGATGGTCAGCCAGCCGGTGCGGAGCATGGAGCAGATCTGCACATTCCTCGGCCTGGATTTCGACCCCGCGATGCTCCAGCCCTACGCTGACACCCAGCAGCGCATGACGGACGGACCCCACGCTGCAAGCCGCATGCTCGGCGATGTTAAGTTCCACGAACACCAGCAGATCGATGCGTCAACGAGCGAGCGCTGGCGGGACTCCTATGCCGAGGAGTTTCTGGGCGATCTCACCTGGCAGGTTGCCGAGCACCTCGGCTACGCTGCACCTCGATCCAGCTCAGGTGGTGCAACGTTGACACCGATTCTACCCCAGCCGAGAACCGGCAGCGATAGGTTTCCCTGCTCGTTTGCCCAGCAGCGGCTGTGGTTTATCGATCAGCTTCAGCCAGGCAGCACGGCCTATAATATTTTCGTCACGTTTCGTCTGATCGGCTCCCTCGATCTGATGGCCCTGCAACGCAGCTTCGATACGATCATGCAGCGTCACGAGTCGCTCCGTACCGTCTTTGCCGTTGTTGAAGGTACGCCCATGCAGGTGATCGTCCCGCCACAGCCCACATCGATCACGAGGATCGATCTGCGCAACCTGCCGATGCGTGAGCGTGAGGCGGCAGCAATCCAGCGGGCGACCCAGGAGGCGCGCTCGCCCTTCGATCTGGCATGTGGGCCACTCCTGCGCCTGCTGCTGCTCCAGATGGCTGAGGACGACCATATCCTCGCGATGAACATGCACCATATTGTCTCTGATGGGTGGTCCGAGCGAATCCTGATCCAGGAGGTAACAACCCTCTACGCCGCCTACCTGAGCGACGAGCGCGCGGCGCATGTGCTCCCCCCCTTGCCGATCCAGTATGCCGATTATGCCGTGTGGCAGCGCCAGTGGCTCCAGGGCAGCGAGCTGGCGGCACAGATAGCCTACTGGGAGCGGCAGCTCGCGGGGCTGCCCGTCCTCGACCTACCGATAGATTACCCCCGGCCAGCGATCCAGACCACCAACGGCAGGCACCATGCGATCGGCTTGCCCGCAGCGCTGAGCCAGGAGCTGGCAGCGCTGAGTCGGCGCGAGGGCGTGACGCTCTTTATGACGCTGCTCGCCGCCTTCCACACGCTGCTGATGCGCTATACCGGGCAGGTCGATATCGTGGTCGGTACGCCGATTGCAGGACGCAACCGGGCCGAGCTTGAAGGGTTGATCGGCTTTTTCGTCAACAGCCTGGTGATCCGTACCAACTTGTCGGGCAACCCTACGTTCCGCGCAGCGCTTCAGCACGTCCGCACGGTCACGTCCGAGGCCTACGCGCACCAGGATGTGCCCTTTGAGCAGCTCGTCGAGAGCATCGCGCGGGACCGTGATCTGAACCGCCACCCGCTCTTTCAGATCATGTTTATGCTCCAGAGCGCGCCGCTGCCCAGCACGCCATTTCCCGGCCTGGAGTGGAGCTTTCTGGAGATCGAGGGCGGAAGCGCGAAGTTCGACCTTTCGTTGTCGCTTGTCGAAACGCCGCAGGGCTTGCAGGGCGGATGGGGATACAATACCGATGTGTTCGCAACGGAAACGATCGCGCGCATGGCCGGGCATTGGGAGATCCTGCTGGAAGCCATCGTCGCCGATCCCGACCGCCGGATCGCTGAGCTGCCGCTGCTGACCGGGGTTGAGCACCGGCAGATCCTCTTCGATTGGAATCGCTCCGCAGCCGACTATCCCCGTGATGCCGCCGTGCATCAGCTCTTTGAGGCCCAGGCCGCGCGCACGCCCAATGCTTCCGCGATCGTCTTTGAAGGAGCGCGTCTGACGTACGCCGAGCTGAACACACAAGCGAATCAGCTCGCGCACTATCTGCGGGCGCAGGGCGTCGGGCCGGATGTGCTCGTCGCGCTGTGTGTCGAGCGGAGTCTGGAGATGATCGTCGGCATGCTGGCGATCCTCAAGGCAGGCGGCGCGTATGTGCCCCTCGACCCGGCCTATCCTCAAGAGCGCATCCAGTACATGCTCGCGCACAGTCGCGCGCCGGTGCTCCTGACCCAGGCGGCGCTGGTCGAGCGCTTACCCGAACACACGGCCCAGGTCTTCCGCCTGGATGCCGATTGGGCGCGCTTAGCCCAGGAGCCCGTGACCAATCCGCCGCGCACGGTGCTGCCGGAGCACCTGGCCTATATCATCTTCACGTCAGGCTCGACCGGACGACCAAAGGGCGTGATGGTCACACAGCGCGGGCTGGTCAATCTGGTCTATGGCCTGCGCGCCTACTTCGGCGATCCCGCCGTCCAAACGACCGGCCTGATCACCTCGATCAGCTTCGACATCTCGGTCAACCAGATCTTCCCGACGCTGGTCTTTGGCCGCACGCTGCACATCATCCCCGATCCGGTCAAGTTCGACAGCCGCGCGCTGCTGCGCTACCTCGACGACCACCAGATCCATTTGCTGGACGCGGTGCCCTCCTACATGCAGGCGGTACTGAACGAGGTCGCGCCGCAGCAGCCACCGAACGCGCTGCGCTACTTGCTGATCGGCGGCGAGAAGATCGAGCAGCGGCTCCTGCAATCCGTCTTCGGCCAGCTTGGGCCGCAGGTCCAGGTCGTCAACATCTACGGCCTGACCGAGATCAGCGACATCAACCTCCTGGGGGTCATTCGTGCCGCCGATGTGGATCAACCGATCACGGTCGGCAGACCGCTCCACAACAATCGGATCTACATTCTGGACCAGCACCAGCAGCCGCAGCCGGTGGGCATCGCGGGCGAGGTCTGCATCACGGGCGAGAGCGTGTCGCGCGGCTACGTGTTCCGTCCCGAATTGACGGCGGAGCGGTTCGTACCGTGTCCGTTTGAAGATGGGCAGATCATGGTGCGCACCGGCGACCTGGGCCGCTGGCGCGCTGATGGCACCGTCGAGATTCTGGGTCGGATCGATCATCAAGTCAAGATCCGGGGCTACCGCATCGAGACGGGCGAGATCGAAGCGGCTCTGCTGCGCCATCCAGGTGTTCAAGCGGCGGTTGTCATGGTCCGTGCGGATGGGACGCAGGACACCCAACTGGTCGCCTATGTCGTTGCTCAGCCGACGCAGGCCGTGACCCGTCACGATCTCCTGGAGGCGCTGGGACAGTCGCTACCAGCATACATGCTGCCGGCGATGATCGTGATGCTCGAAGCGCTACCACTCACCCCGAATGGCAAGGTTGATCGCAAGGCACTCTCCCTGTTCGACGCGCGGCAACAAGCAGGCACCACCCCATTCATCGGGCCGCGAACGATCGAGGAATGGCGGATGGTGCGGCTGTGGGAGGATCTGCTTAATACAGGTCCGATCAGCGTGATTGATAATTTTTTTGAGCTTGGCGGCCATTCGCTGCTCAGCATGCGCTTGCTGGCAACGATTCAGCAGGAGTTCGGCTGTCGCCTCTCGCTGATGACGCTGTTTCAGGCTCCCACGGTGGAGCGGCTGGTAGCAGCGCTCCGTCACGATCCATCAGCGCAACGCCAGTCATCCCTGGTTCCGCTTCAACCGGCAGGACAGCGACGACCCTTCTTCTGTGTGCATCCTGTGGGTGGAACCGTCCTGCCCTATGGCGAGCTAGCGCGTCGCCTGGGAGCGGACCGTCCGATCTATGGTATCCAGGCGCGCGGCCTTGAAGTCGGTCAACCGATCCACGATGACATCCGAGCGATGGCGAGGAGCTATGTTGAGGAGATCCGGTTACTTCAGCCTGAAGGCCCCTACCTCCTCGGGGGCTGGTCGCTTGGCGGTGTGATTGCCTTCGAGATGGCACGACTCCTCCACCAACAAGGGCAGCAGGTTGCACTGTTGGCGCTGATTGATAGCGCTATACTTGACGCGAATGCCGGAGCGCCTGATGCTGCCGCGCTGGTGGCCCAATTCGCTCACGACCTTGGTCAGCTATACGGTCAAGAGCTATCGATTGTACCGGACGACATACGGGATCTCACGCCTGAGCAACAACTGGAATATGTGTTCGTCCAGGCGCGGCGGCAAGCCGTAGTCCCGCCGGCGGCTGATCTCGACGCGCTTCGCCGATTGGCAGCGGTATTCCAGTCGAACCTCCTTGCGCTCGTACGCTACACCCCGGTGCCGCTGCCACTATCAATTGCGCTGCTTCAGGCCGCCGATCGGCTTCGGGCCGTGCCGACGCGGAATCTCGCCGACGCCTGGCGCGCATTGGCCGTGGATGTCGATACACAGGTGGTTCCTGGTGATCATCACACGATCATGCGTCCGCCCTATGTCCAAGCGGTCGCGGACTGGCTCCATGAGCTGTTCGAGGCTGTGCAAATGAAGGAGGATGCGTCCTGCCTGGCATCTCACGAATCGCGCCCATAGGATGGCTGGCCGTATGGTCGGTAAAGCAGCGCGCCGAGGTGGCCGATTCTTCGGAATGTCCGCTGCTGGTAGCCGGCAGATCAGGTCATATGTCGCCCCAGGCTGCGCATCGCCAGGTATGAACGGGCGGCACACCCCGGACCATCCATGAATCTGGGACGGTCGTGACGCGGCATTCATGCCCTCACCGTATCAATCCGATCGCGGTGAGGGCGCTGCATGTGCCCAGGCAGATAGCGCAAGCACGCGACAATACCCGCACGTTTCAGCCTTACGACACGGCAACAGCCAAGCGATCTTTGCCATTAAACGTAACTGCCTCAACATGCCACGGATGGATGCGTATGGGCTTGCATATCTCCAGATCTACAGTCATATTCTATATTTTTTGTTGGCATACCACTACGTTTTCATGCCATGTGCGGGGTGACGAGCGCATTTCGAGAACATCGTATGCTCCGTGAGGAGCGGATACCGCCAATGCGTTCAGGAAGGCTCATGGCGGCGGATTTCCGTCGTGGCCGCGTCTCGCGGCGCAATGCCGTTCCGTTCATCGGGGGGCTGGTGCTCGACGTGACCGAGCCCTCCTTTGGATCATAAAGTACTTGACAGCACTGCCGCACCCCTCTATAATCCGCACCATGGCATCCCTACATCATCTGCAGCCTCCGCTGCCAGAATCCTCCGACCTGCATGATCGCGCGGTCGACAACCTGCGCTTTATTCGTGACACCATGCAGGCAGCCACCGCGTTCACCGCGGTGTCCGGCTGGGGCCAGGTGCTCGTCGGCGGCACCGCGCTGATCACCGCCGCCATCGCAACCACCCGCCCGCAGCCTGCCGCCTGGGTAGTCCTCTGGCTGGGCGAGGCGCTGCTTGCCTTCGCCATCGCGATTGCCGCGACGGTGCGCAAAGCGCGGGCGACCGGCCTGCCGCTCGTTTCGACGCCGGCGCGCAAGTTTGTGCTGAGCTTTTCGCCGCCGCTGATCGCCGGGGCCGTCTTGACCCTGGTGCTGTATCGCGCCGGGGCTACCGCCCTGCTGCCGGGCATGTGGCTCCTGCTCTTTGGGACCGGCATCGTCACCGGCGGCGCGTTTTCCGTCAAGATCGTGCCGGTCATGGGGCTGTGTTTTATGGTCTTGGGCTGCCTGGCGCTGCTCAGCCCGGCAGCCTGGCATCCCTGGTTCATGGCCGCCGGATTCGGCGGCCTGAACATCATCTTCGGCGTCGTGATCGCCCGGAGGCATGGTGGCTAAGCGCCCAAGCGCGGCACGCGCACCGGCATCCACGACCCCGCGCGCGCCGCATCGCTCCGAACCGGCCCCCGCCCAGGCTGGGCCAGCGCAGGCGCCCGCGCTGGATCGGCTGATCCATGAGCGCATGCGGTTGGGGATAGTCAGCGCGCTCGCGGTGAACGAGGCATTAAGTTTTAATGACCTGAAAGCACTGCTGCGCACGACCGACGGCAACTTGAGCGTCCACGCGCGCAAGCTGGAGGAGGCGGCCTACATCACCTGCACCAAGTCTTTTGAGGGACGGGTGCCCAAGACCGAGTATCAGTTGACCGAGATCGGACGCCGCGCGCTGGAACGCTATCTCGATCATATGGAAGCGCTGATTCAGGCAACGCGGCAACGCTAACCGACCCATCTCTTTTTTTTGGAGCACAACTTTATGACACAAAGCGCTTTTCTCGCCGCGACAGGCAACAGCCAGCACGTCGCGATCAGCATCGACGGCAACGGACGCTGCACGAGAAGTCCAATGAAAGCACCGCCATCCACCTGCTGCAAAATCTCCTGGGAGGCGGCATTGCGCCACATGGAGAGCCGTTGAAAGAATAGTTGCGCGATGAGTGCGTGCATTGTTCTATGATTGCGTACATTATTCTATGATTGCCAACGACCCAAAGGAGGCATCACATGGCGAACAGCATACAGGGACTGGCCCTCAGTTCCGACGATCCCCACACCTTGGAAGAGTTGTACCGGGCGGCCCTCCACCAGGGCGAAGCCGACTCTTTTGCCGCGGCGATGGTATCCCGCTATCAGCGCGCGCCGGACAATCCGCTCTACGCGGCCTGGTACTACCGCTTGCAGGCACGTCCACTGGATGGCGAAACCGAAGAGGGCCACATCGCCTGGCGCACGGCGCTGCCGCTGGCCTTGCTCGCTGGCCTGTTGTTTGCGCTGCTGGCCGATTCTCGCTTCACCCTCGGCAACGAGGTGCCCTACCTTTTGTTGTTCTGGTCGCCCATCGTTGCCGTGCTGGTCTACCTCTTTCTGCTGCTGGAGAATCCCGCCTATCGCCAGCGGGCGCTGCCAGCGCTGGGGGGCGTGGTGGCCGCCAGCGCGTACATCTTTGCGCTCTCGCTCTGGCAGGCGGGGGAGAGCTATCACATCTTGATGGTGTTTCACCTGCCGTTGCTGGCCTGGATTGGAGTGGGGCTCGGCATGCTCGGCTGGGCATCGTCCGCGCGCGAACGTTTTGCCGCGCTGATCAAAACCTTGGAAATTGGGATCACGGGCGGCGTCTTCGGCAGCGGCATGGCTGCCTTTGCCATCATCACCGTAGGGTTGTTCCAGGCACTTGGTCTTAATATGCCGGAGTGGGCGATGCAGGTCCTCTTCGCGGGAGGAGCTGGATTGGTGCCTGTGATCGCCGTGGCGGTGGCCTTCCAGCCAAAGCGCCAGGTGGTGGAGCAGCGCTTCCAACAGGGGTTGGGGCGGCTGGTCCCGATCCTCATGCGTCTGCTGCTGCCGCTGACCCTGCTGGTCCTGGCTGTCTACCTGTGCTTCATTCCCTTTAATTTTATGGGGCCGTTTCGCCACCGGGAGCTGCTGATCGTCTACAATGTCATGCTCTTTGCGGTAATGGTCTTGCTGGTGGGGGCGACGCCTGTGCGCGCCAGCGATGTGCCCGCGCGTTACCACAGCTGGCTGCGCATGGCGATCCTGGCCGTGGCGGGATTAAGTGTTCTGATTAGTCTCTACGCAATGGCGGCGGTGGTCTACCGCACCTGGCTCGGCGGCATCACGCCCAACCGGCTCACCGTGATCGGCTGGAACACGATCAACATCGGCCTCTTGATCGCCCTCCTCTACCGTCAGTGGCGGGACGGTCGCCCGGCGTGGATCGACTCGCTCCAGCGCGTGGCGAGCATTGCCCTCGTGATCTACGGCGGCTGGGCGCTCTTTTTGGTTCTGGCGATTCCATTCCTGTTTCCGGGCGCGTAGTGGGTTTGGGGAGATGGAAGAACGAAAGACGTCGCATGCGTGCGACGCCGGAAAGCGACCGTCTGCATGCGGGCACTGAGTGCTCCCGTCGGCAGAGTCGACGCTGGCGTTGCGCGAACAATCCATTGTCCGGGCAGGGCTGGTCCACGGGCCGACGATCGGGAGGGGCGAGGCATGCGCTATGCGCGGTTGGCACCACGGGTCGCTCCGGGTAGATCAACGCCCAGGGAATGCCTTGCCCCGACGCCCGCACCGTTCGCGACGGCCCCGGATCGCGTTCCTATGCACCGTGATCCGATCAGAGGCGCGCTGCCTCTTTCATTCCTGCCAACCATCCTAGCTACCTGTACGATTCCCCAGGTCGTTCATCCGCTGCGGGCATCGTGCGTCTAACAGGAGATGCCCATGGAGTTACACATTCGTGACGTATCCAAGACCTATGCCAACGGCGTGCACGCGCTGAAGGAGGTAACGCTCACGATTCCGGTGGGGATGTACGGCCTGCTCGGCCCCAACGGTGCCGGCAAGTCGACGCTGATGCGCATCCTTGCAACGTTGCAGGAGCCGGACACAGGGTTGATCTGCCTCGGTGACATTGATGTGCTGCGCCAGAAGGCCGAGGTGCGCCAGACGCTCGGCTACCTGCCACAGTCGTTCGGCTTCCATCCGAAGGCGAGGGCGGAACGGCTGCTGGAGCACTTCGCGGTGCTGAAGGGCATCGCCGAGCCGGGGGTGCGGCGCGACGTCGTCGAGTCGCTGCTCCGGCAGACGAACCTGTGGGAAGTGCGCAGGGAAAGGCTCGGCACCTTCTCCGGCGGCATGCGGCAGCGCTTCGGCGTCGCGGTGGCGCTGCTGGGCAACCCGAAGCTGATCATCGTCGACGAGCCGACGGCGGGGCTGGATCCCGCCGAACGCGTGCGGTTCCTGAACCTGCTGAGCGAGATCGGGGAGGAGAGCGTGGTGATCCTTTCGACGCACATCGTCGAGGATGTCGAGGAGCTGTGCAGCCGCATGGCGATCATCGACCGGGGCGCGATCCTGCTCGAAGCGGAGCCGCTGCGCGCGATCGACGAGCTGCGGGGCAGGATCTGGCGCCGGACCGTGAGCCGGACGGAACTGCCAGCCGTCGAGACGGAGCTGCCGGTGATCTCGACGAAGCTGCTGGCGGGACGCACGATCGTGCACGTCTACGCCGAGGCGTCGCCGGGCGCGGAGTTCGAGCCGGTCGAGCCGGAGCTGGAGGACGTGTATTTCAGCGTCATGGCGAGTCACCACGGGCGGCGCGGGGCGATGTCGGTAGCGGGAGTGGAGGCGTCGTCGTGAAGTTTCGCGAAGTCTTCCGCTACGAGCTCGAGTACCGCCTCCGCAGCACGTCGACCTGGGTCTACGCCGGGTGCCTGTTCTTGCTCGCAGTCTGGATGTTCCTCGCCACCGCCGACGGGGAAGGTGGCGGCCATGCCAACGCGCCGGAACGGCTCGCCGGTGGCGCCGCCATCATCGGGACCGTCGGCATGCTGGTCACGGCGGCGCTCTTCGGCGATGCGGCGGTCCGCGACGTCGCGGCTGGGATGGACCCGCTGCTCTTCACCTCCCCACTGCGCAAGGCCGACTACCTGGGCGGCCGGTTCCTCGCCGCGCTGGCGGTCAACGCCGTCGTCATGCTGGCGATCCCGCTGGGGCTCCTGGCCGCCACGGGGTTGGTAGGATCGTTCGAGTCGGAGCCAGTCGGCCCGTTCCGGGGCGGCGCGTACGTGCAGCCCTACCTGCTCTTCCTGCTGCCGAACCTGGTCCTCGCGGGAGCGATCCTGTACACGATCGGGGTGCTCGCGCGGCAGGTGGTGCCGGTGTACCTGGGCGCGATCGGCCTCTTCATCAGCTATCTCACCGCGATGAATGCCCTGGGCCAGATCGAGAACCCGGTGCTGTCGGTGCTGAGCGACCCGCTCGGGATCCGCGCGCTGGAGGAGACAACCCGGTACTGGACGGCGGCGGAGCGGAACGCCCGGCTCATCGGCTTTCCCGTCGGCCTGGTGTGGAACCGCGCGGTCTGGCTCGCGGTGGCAGCGGCCATACTCGCGCTGCTGCACCGGCGCTTCCGGTTCGCGCACGCTGGCGTCAGCGGCCGCAGGAGCAAGGCGAGGCACGCCATCGGCGAGGCGCGGTCGGAGCGATCCCGGCCGGTGGAGGTTCCGCGCGTCGTCGGCTCGTTCGGCTTCTGGATGACGGTGCGGCAGACGCTCGCGGTCGCGGGCCGCTCGCTGGCGGAGATCGTGGCGAGCCGCTGGTTTGTCGTGGTCCTGCTCGGCTGTACGGGCCTCACTCTTCTCATGGGCTGGAATGTGGGCGACACCGTCTTCGATACGTCCACGTGGCCGGTCACGCTCCTCGTGGCCGGGACGGTCCTGTCCGAACGGGTCGTCCCCATCATCTACGCGCTCATCGCCGTCTACGCCGGCGAGCTGGTATGGAAGGACCGCGACGCGAACGTGGACGAGATCGCGGATGCCGCGCCGGTGGCGGAGGGCGTCGCGCTGCTCGGTCGGTTCCTGGCCCTTGTCACTCTGATCGCACTGTTCCAGGCCGCGCTCATGGTCGGCGGCGTCCTGATCCAGGCGCTCCAGGGCTACTACCGGTTCGAGATCGGCCTCTACCTCCAGATCCTCTTCGGGCTGAAGCTGGCCGACTACGTGCTCTTCGCCGTACTCACGATGACGATCCAGGTCCTCGTGAACCACAAGTATCTCGGTCACGTCGTCCTGCTGCTGGCCTTCGCGTCCACGTTAGCCCTGCGAATGCTCGGAATCGTGGAGCACCACCTGCTCCTCTACGGCACCGACCCGGGATGGACGTACTCGGACATGAATGGCTTCGGCCCGTTCATCGCACCGTTCGTCTGGTTCAAGCTCTACTGGGCGGCGTGGGCGCTGCTGCTGGCGATGGTCGCGGTCCTGTTCTGGGTGCGGGGTCGTGAACCGGGTATCCGACGTCGGCTCGGCCTGGCGCGTGCCCGCTTCAGCGGCCCGGTCGTGCGCGCAGCCGCCACGGCGGTCGCGCTGATCCTCGTGCTGGGCGGATTCATCTTCTACAACACGAACATCCTGAACGACGACCGCACAGCGGACGAAGGCGGCGCACCGCAGGCCGAATACGAGAAGCGCTACGGGCGGTATGAGGACATCCCGCAGCCGACTATCGTCGACGCGGCGCTGCGCGTGGAGATCTATCCAGACCAGCCGGCGGTGGACCTGCGCGGCAGCTACAGCCTGGTGAACCGCACCGACACGGCCATCGACTCGGTGCACGTGCTCTTCGCCGATCTGGACATCCAGGCGCGCTCGATCTCGTTCGACCGCGCGGCCAGGCCGGTGGTCGTGGACGACGAGGTACAGTACCGGATCTACGCGCTCGATCAGCCGCTCGCGCCGGGGGACTCGCTGCGGCTCGTATTCGACGTGGCGTTCCAGCCGCGCGGCTTCCCGAACAGCGGGATCCAGAATGCCGTGGTCGGCAACGGCGCGCACTTCGACCGGAGGTGGCTGCCGCTCATCGGCTATCAGCCGGCCTTCGAGCTGTCCGACGACGAGGCGCGGCAGCGCTTCGGTCTTGAGCCCAGGCCGCCCATGCCGCGCCCCGACGACGCCGACGCGAGGCGGCACCGCTATGCAATACGGGACGCGGACCTCGTCCACATCGAGGCGATCATCGGTACGGCTGCCGATCAGATCGCGGTCACGCCCGGCGTCCTGCGCCGGAGCTGGACCGAGCACGGGCGACGCTACTTCCACTACGAAACCGAGGCGCCGACCTCGTTCGGCGCTACCGTCTTCTCCGGCGAGTATGCGGTGCTCGAGGACCGGTGGAACGACGTCGCACTCCAGATCTTCCATCATCCAACCCACACTTACAACCTGGACCGGATGGTCCGGAGCATGAAAGCGTCGCTGGAGTATTTCACCGCTCAGTTCGGACCCTACCCGGACAACCAGCTGCGCATCGTCGAGTTCCCACGATACGGTGGCTTTGGACACGCGCACCCGCACACGATCGCCTTCGCGGAGGACGCCTTCCTCAGCCGCGTAAAGGAAGGCGAGGTAGACCAGCCGTTCTTCGGGACCGCGCACGAGATCGCACACCAGTGGTGGGGCGGGCAGGTGCGGGGCGCTCCGGTCCGGGGCGCGGCGTTCCTCTCGGAGTCGCTCGCCAATTACAGCGCGCTGATGGTGGTGGAGAAGACGTATGGCCCCGAGGTGGCCCGCCGGGTCTACGACTTCCAGATGGACCGCTACCTCCGCGGACGGGCGTCGCAGTCACGCGAGGTCCCGCCGCTGGAAGTCGAGGACCAGCCGTATATCGCCTACCGCAAGGGCGCCATCGCCCTGTACGCGCTGCGTGAGCACATCGGGGAAGAGGCCGTCAACACGGCACTGCGCCGCTACCTCGAGAAGTATCGCGACGCGGGGCCGCCCTACCCGACGTCGCTCGATCTCTACGCCGAGCTGCGCGCCGTCACGCCCGACTCGCTCCAGGACCTGCTGACGGACCTGTTCGAGGAAGTGACCCTCTGGGACGTCGAGGCTGAGCGCGCCGTCGTCGAGCCGACCGGCACCGGTGAGTTCCGGGTGACGCTCGAAGTGCGCTCGAAGAAGATGAGGGCCGACGCTGTCGGCCACGAAACCGAGGTGCCGATGGATGACTTCGTCGAGATCGGTGTCTTCGCGGCGGGCGAAGGCGACGGACTCGGTGCGCCGCTCTACCTCAAGCGGCACCGCATCCGCAGCGGCCAGCAGACGATCACCGTGACCGTGCCACGCGAGCCCGCCTATGCTGGCATCGACCCGTATCACCTGCTGATCGACCTGGAGATGGATAACAATATCGAGGAGGTAAAGATCGAGCGTTGAGGGCGCATACCAAGCGCCTGCACGCGAGTAGGGCACGGCGGGTCGATCGCTTGGACGACTCACGCGTACGGACGTGACGCCGAGGCATGGCCGATCAGGTCATCATACGCGGCGCGCACGAAGTCGTCGATTGTCGGTGTCCAGCGCGGCATGATGGATCACCGCGCTGTTGCCTGCGGCGTGGCTGCTCATGCCCTGTTGATCGACGGTCGCGCACGGAATATCCTGCGCTGTGTAAATTGCACGGTGCGGAGCGCGATCTTAAGGCGCTGCGCGACGTGACGCCGGAGCTCCTGCAAGCTGAGAGCGTGCGGCTCGATGCGGCGGAACTGCGGCGCGTGCGGCCTGCCCCAACGGTCTATGGTGCTGCTGGTATACTGGCTCCATGCGGCGATCATAACGCTCCCGTAGGCGACGCGCTCAACGTGCCGGGAGCTCAGCGACTACGCGAGGTGGGTATGAGTCCACGTTCACGGTGGCATGCGGGCCTGCTGCTGGTCCTCTTCCCGACGGTCATCTACGGCGGCGTCAGTCTTTTGACGCTGCTGATCGGTGATCCGGCCTATCTGCAGAACCCATTACGTCAGGATCTCTGGCGGGCCGGTCACGCTCATGCCGGCGTCCTTTTGATCCTGGCGCTCATCGCCCTGCAATATGTCGATGCTGCCCGCCTGTCGGAGCGGTGGAAGCAGGTCGTGCGGATCGCCCTTCCCGCCGCAGCGATCCTGCTTCCAGCGGCCTTCTTTTTATCGGTCCTGCGACCAGACGCAACCGAGCCGAATGCGTTGATCTACCTGGCCTATCTGGGTGCGGCGGTGCTGGCTGGTGGGGTGATCCTGCTGGGCGTGGGGCTCATCCGCGCCGGGGCAACTGATGACCGTCGGTGAGCCAGCGCACGGGACACTGCGACCTGTTGCGCAGTGTGACCTGGACGAGACGCATGACATGCTCCTCGTGCGTGTTCTTCGCCAGTGCGACGAAGAACCAGACATCTATCCAGGCTCCGTGTGTCATGTCGGTGTCCACCAGTTCCAAAAGATCGCGCATGGCAATAAAGGACCATGCGCCACGAGCCGCATCGGGAAGCTGGAGGAGCTGTCCCATGCAACGGCCCGTGGCACCAGGCTCAGCTCGGCCGGTCTTTTGACGCATCATCCTGGATGGTGCGTATTAGTGGTTTCAGCGGGAGGGGTTTGGGGGCGACCTTTTTCGGCTTTTTGATTTCCTTCGTGCGTTTGTCTTTCGATCCCATGATTAAGCTCCTCTCCTGGTAGTTGGCAGATGTGCCGGACGTGCTCCATCACTCATCTGACGATCTCCGCTCTCACTGGCACGGTGGCAGGGCGCAGGTGGCGGCGACGGCTGATCCCCACCATACTCCATAGACGATCCCGCAACGCTGCGATCATCCCGTGTGAGCGGCGGGCCAAGCTGAGATCAACACGGTCAATGCCACGTACCCCTAGATGGGTATCGCGCATGTCGGCCCCACCCAGATCGGCATGCGTGAGGTTCGCGTCGCCAAGCTGGGCGTCCTGCAAGGTAGCCCCCTGGAGGTTCGCCTCCGATAGATTGGCATTATGCAGGTTGGCCTGCCGCAGATCCGCGCTCACCAGGTTGGCACGTGCCTGGCGATCCTGCTGATCGGTGCGCCGTTCGCGGTCCGCCGACCGGCGTCGAGCGGCGTCCTCGGCCTCGTGTCGGAGATACTGTGACATAGCCTTCCTCGCTTTGCACATCGCGCTATCGTGCGCCATCCAGCAGCGCAGCGCGCTACGCAAACAGTTTTCTCCACCATGGCTTGCGATCGTCCGCCTGCTTGCGGTCTGCTTCTGCCGTGCGCTGCATGGTTGCATAGACGCGGCGCATCTGATCCTGGTGGCGACGATTCATTTCGGTCACGAACACCTGCTTGACGTAGCCGTCATGACGCACATGGATGCCGGTTTCATGCCGGTCGATCAGCAGGCGCACCGGTCCAGGTGGAAGGTCAATCAGCGGGGGATGCGCCGTAGCGGGATCGGGAGGATGAGCACACCACAGGCGGGCCTGGAGCGGACCTGTGGTGTCTGCCTGCACTTCGACCCTATACACGCTCCCAGTGGGCAGGGCAAAGATGTCCCGATGGCGTAATTCCGTGGTGTCGATCAGTCTGCTCATAGCATCTCCTTGGAGCCCGTGCCGTGGTTGTAAAGGCTTTATCCGTTATGTGCTGCGTTCGGCGCCCCGAACCGTCGCACGTGGCCGTCCTGGTTGGTCAGGCAGGCGTTCGAGATCCACTGCATAGAAGACCACCGTGCGGCGGGGACGCTGGTCCCAGTCGAGGTGGACGAAGCAGCGGGTGTCGCGCACCCGTGTAATCGTCCCAACCTGACCATCATCGCCGATGCCTGGCACATGCACGCGGATGCGCTGACCATAGCGTATGTCTTCTAAGTTCATGTGT
>DASUTC010000320.1 GCA_036374795.1 Herpetosiphonaceae bacterium | reverse complement strand
GGCCGCGATCAGGGTCCTGCGCAGGTTGCTCATGGTGTCCGTCCCTCTGTGACTGGCGTTACGCGAGGGAGCTAATCGCGGTCATCGGTACGCTCAATGTCCGCCGACCGGCCACTTGGTAGCGGACTGTTTCAGGAGGCGGCGCTTGATACAGTCCGATACAATTTCGTGCTGAGGCCGGTGGCGAACGGCGCTACCAAGCGACAGCGGGGGCCTAGCTCTTGGTGAAAGCGACGGTTTCCTACAGCTGGTCGGGGGGCTTCGGTGCCGATTGACGGCGTGGAGGGACGCCAGCAACCGGAAGGACGCGCGCCGCGTGCGACCGTGGCTGACACGCGCGATCTGTTGCGCCAGGCCGAGCTTGATGGCGAGCGGGTCGCCGCGCTCTTCCGGCTCGTCATCTGCGCGTCGTTACTGTCGGTCGTTGCCTTCACCGACCAGGGCCTGCATCGGCTCGATATTTCGACGTGGCTGTTCCTGTACGGCGTCGGGATGCTGGTTGGCATCGGTCTCGCCCGGCGGGGGATCTTCCATCCATCCATCCCCTACCTGTTCGTCACCTTCGACATCGTGATGGTGTCGATCCAGCTGCTGCTGCTGACCCAGATGATCGGCATGCCGCCGAGCCACAGTTTCGCCATGCCGGTCGCGGCCCTGGTATTCGTCATCATGGTGCACGCCTCGATGCGCTACCGGCCGTGGCTGGTCGTCTATGCTGCGGCGTTGTTCGTCGTGACCGTCGAAGCCGGCGCCTTTCTGCTTTCAGCCGGCGATGGCGCGCTCAGTCACGGCATGCGCATGGCTGATCAGGGAATGCTCGGAAACTTCATGCTCTTCCAAGCTTTCCCAATTACGATTGTTGGCCTGTCAGCCGTGATTCTCCTTGTGACTGGGCAACGAACCAGACGTTTGCTTTTCGAATCGATCGATCAGACCTACCGCGCAGCCAAACTGTCACGCTATTTCTCGCCGAACCTGGCGGAGCGGCTGGCCGCAAGTCCCGACGAGCAGTTACTGGCGGGAAGTCGTCAGCGCGTGGCCGTGCTGTTCGTCGACATCCGTGGCTTCACCGCCATGGCCGAGGCGATGGATCCGAAGGAGCTGGGCGGGTTTCTGTCGGAGTTCCGGGGCCGCTTGTCGGCACCGATCTTCAGCCACGATGGCACGGTCGACAAGTTCATCGGCGACGCGATCATGGCCGTCTTCGGGGCGCCGCTGTCGCATGCTGACGACGCCCGCCGGGCGCTGAACTGCGCGCTCGACATGCTCGACGCGGTCGGCAGTTGGTCGCAGGAGCGCGAGAAGGCGGGCCTTCCTCTGGTCAGCATCGGCATCGGCGGCCATTACGGCGAAGTGTTCGCGGGCGCGCTGGGTGACCAGCACCTGCTCGAGTACACGGTCATCGGCGACACGGTGAATGTGGCCGAGCGCCTCGAACGGCTGACCCGCGAGTTCGGGAGCCCGCTGGTGGTCTCGGCCAGGCTGCTCGCAGCCGCAGGTGAGCGGATCGTGGACGACCGATGGGTGCGGCTCGCGGCACAGACGCTACCCGGGCACCGGGCCCAGATCGAGGCGTTCGCCATGCGCAGCTCGCACTCGGGCACCCGAGTGCTAACTCTACCCTGATCGGGGACGACCGAGGCGGCGCCCATGCAGGAATCCCCGCACGTTCTGATCGTTGACGACGACCGCGAGCTGTTGCGACTCCTGGCCCGCT
>DASUTC010000319.1 GCA_036374795.1 Herpetosiphonaceae bacterium | reverse complement strand
GCGTGCCAAGCTGATCGGAACCTGGACGCTGCACCAGCTTCTCGACGAGCGACCGGATGCGATCGTGATCGGCTTCTCGTCGATCAACAGCTTCTTCGGCGGCTTTGGTGTGGGCGCGTATGCTGCGGCGAACAGCGCGCTGGAAAGCTTCGCCCAGATCCGGGCGCGCACCTACTGCTATGCCTGGAGCATGTGGGAAGGCATCGGCATCAACCGTGAGATGCGCATGAAGGATCTCGCGCACGCGCGGGGCTACGCCGCGATCTCTGCCCGCCAGGGCTGGCTCTCGCTGCTGGCTGGTCTGCACCGGGGAGCGGACAACCTGCTGATCGGCCTGGATCGCAGCCGCCCGCAGATCCGCCGAACGCTCACCGTGGAGGAGCATCGCCTCTGGCAGCTTATGGGCTACTTCAGCAGCGCCGATGGACAGGTGTCAGCCGAGCAGCTCGCGGAGCTTGCGGTCGTCGATCGCTTCGAGACGCCGAGCCGCTGCACGTTTATGGAGCTTCCGGCGCTGCCCCGCACGGCGGATGGACAGATCGATCGTCAGGCGCTGCCGGCGCCCAGCGGCGGTCATCTGGCGCGCGAGTCCAGCTATGTCGCGCCGCAGAGCGAGCTTGAGCGGACGATCGCGGCGATCTGGCAGGACGTGCTGCGGGTTGAGAAGATCGGCGTCAACGATAATTTCTTCGAGCTTGGCGGCCAATCGCTGATGATGGCCCAGGTGCAGGGCAAGCTGCGCCAGAAGCTCAGCCGCGATATTTCGATGGTTGAAATGTTCCGCTATCCGACGATCGGCGCGCTGGCAAAGCATCTCGGCGTCGTGCAGCCGCCGCCTGCCGCCGGGCCTGGCCGCGAGCAAGATCGCAGCCAGAAGCAACGCGCGGCGATAGCGCGGCAGAAACAGATGGCGAAGAGAAGGAGCGACGGCGATGAGCGAGCATGATCTCGCGCTGACCGGCATCGCGATCATCGGGATGAGCGGGCGTTTTCCGGGTGCTAGCAGCGTCGAAGCGTTCTGGCAGAACCTCCGCGCCGGAGTCGAGTCAGTCCAGTTTTTCTCCGATGAGGACGTGCTGGCAGCGGGAGTCAATCCGGCCCAGCTAGGCGATCCGAGCTACGTCAAGGCCCGGGCTGTGTTCGACGGCGCGGAGCTCTTCGACGCGGGCTTTTTCGGCTACAACCCGCGCGAGGCAGCGATCATGGACCCGCAGCAGCGGCTCTTTTTGGAGTGCGCCTGGGAGTCGTTGGAGCACGCGGGCTACGACTCATCCACCTATCCGGGGCTGATCGGCGTCTTTGGCGGCGCAAGCATGAACACCTATCTGCTGGCAAACCTGTATCCGAACCGCGATCTGATCGGGCTGATCGGCGATTTCCAGTCGATGATCGGCAACGACAAGGATTATCTGACCACGCGCGTCTCGTACAAGCTGGATCTGAAAGGTCCAGCCGTCACCGTCCAGACCGCCTGCTCGACCTCGCTGGTGGCGGTCTGCCTGGCGTGTCAAAGTCTGCTCCAGTACCAGTGCGACATGGCGCTGGCGGGCGGCTCGTCGATCGGCGTTCCTCAGCGCGGCGGCTACCTCTACCAGGAAGGCGGCATCGGCTCGCCCGACGGCCACTGCCGGGCCTTCGACGCGGCAGCGCGCGGAACGGTCGGCGGCGATGGCGTGGGCGTGGTCGTGCTCAAGCGGCTTGAAGACGCGCTGGCTGATGGCGACACGATTCACGGCGTGATCACCGGCTTTGCGATCAACAATGACGGCGCGATCAAAGCGGGCTACACCGCGCCGAGCGTCGAGGGGCAGGCCCAGGTGATCGAGGCGGCGCAGGCGATGGCGGATGTCGATCCTGAGACGATCGGCTACATCGAGACGCACGGCACGGCCACACCAATCGGCGATCCGATCGAGATCGCCGCGCTGACCCAGGTGTTTCGTGCCCGAACTGACAAGACCGGCTTCTGCGCGATCGGCTCGGTCAAGACCAATATCGGCCATCTCAACGCGGCGGCGGGCGTGGCGGGCCTGATCAAGACCGTGCTCGCGCTCGGCCACAAGCGCATCCCGCCGAGCCTGCACTTCACACAGCCGAACCCGCAGATCGACTTTGCCAACAGCCCGTTTGTTGTGAACTCGCGGCTCTCTCCGTGGACGGCACGGGGTGGCCCGCGCCGCGCTGGCGTGAGCTCGTTCGGCATCGGCGGCACGAACGCGCATGTGGTGGTCGAAGAAGCGCCACAGCCTGAGCCGTCGGGTCCGTCGCGGCCCTGGCAACTGCTGCCGCTCTCGGCGCGCAGCGCGGCGGCGCTTGAGGCCGCGACCGACAACCTGGCCGCCTATCTGGAGCAGGACGCGAATCTGGCCGATGTGGCCTATACCTTGCAGGTCGGACGACGCGCCTTCGGCTACCGGCGCGTGCTGCTCTGCCGCGATCTGGACGATGCCCGGCGCGCGCTGGCGTCTGGGCGCGGACGGCTGCTGACTCGGTTTCAGGAAGATCAGCAGCGCCCCGTGGCGTTTCTGTTTCCCGGCGGCGGCGCTCAGCATCTCGCAATGGCGGCGGATCTGTATCAGCACGAGCCGACCTTCCGCCAGGAGATCGATCGCTGCGTCGAGCTACTCAAGCCTCAGCTAGGGCTGGATCTGCGCCAGGTGCTCTATCCACAGCCGGGCCAGTCGGAGGCCGCCCGCGAGTTGCGCCAGACGGCGCTCGCGCTGCCAGCGCTCTTTATGGTCGAGTACGCGCTGGCCCAGCTCTGGATCTCGTGGGGCGTCAGGCCGTCGTTCATGATCGGCCACAGCCTGGGCGAGTATGTCGCCGCCTGTCTGGCCGGTGTCTTCTCGCTGGAGGACGCGCTGGCGCTGGTGGTGCTGCGCGGACGCCTGATGCAGCAGCTACAGCCGGGAGCCATGCTCAGCGTCGCCGCGTCGCCGGAGGAGATCCAGCCGTTTCTGAACGCAGCGGCTACCGATCACCTGGCGCTGGCGGCGATCAACGGTCCGGCGCTGTGTGTGGTTTCAGGAACCGCAGAGTCCATCGCCGCGCTTGAGACGACGCTCAGCCAGCGCGGCTTGAACGTCCGCCAGCTTCATATCGACGTTGCCGCCCACTCCGCGCTGGTCGAGCCGATCCTGGGAACGTTTACCAGCTTCGTCCGAACGCTGCGCTTGCAGGCACCGCGGCTGCCCTATCTTTCCAACGTCACCGGCACGTGGGCCACCGCAGCCGACGCGACCGATCCGCAGTACTGGGCGCGGCATCTGCGCCAGACCGTGCGCTTCGGCGATGGGCTGCAAACGCTCCTGGCTGAGCCGGATCTGGCGCTGCTGGAAGTGGGACCAAGCCAGTCGCTAACCACGCTGGCAAAGGCCCAGGCTACGAGCGACCGGATCGTGCTTGCTTCGATGCGCCACCCCAACGATCAACAGCCGGACGATGCGTTTCTGCTGTCCACGCTCGGACAGCTCTGGCTTGCCGGAGTTACCGTGGACTGGGCGGGCTATTCCGCTCATGAGCGCCGCCGCAGGCTGCCGCTGCCGACCTACCCGTTCGAGCGGCAGCGCTACTGGATCGACCCGCCGGGCGCTGCGGCAACCGGCTCACACGATCGCGGCGAGCTTCTGCACATACCGTCGGCTGTGCCCGCCGCGCTGCCAGCCGCGTGGGAGCAGGCCGCGCTCCATCCTCGGCCCCATCTGCCCAACGAGTATATCGCTCCCCGCAGCGATCTTGAGCAGCTCATCGCGGGCGTGTGGCAGAATCTTCTTGGCATCGAGCCGATCGGCGTCGAAGACAACTTCTTTGCACTGGGCGGTCACTCGCTCCTGGCGACACAGATCGTCGCGCGCGTGTCCGAGGTCTGCCGCGTCGAGCTGCCGCTGCGCAGCCTGTTCGAGACGCCGACGATCGCGGGCCTGGCCGAGCAGGTGGCGCTGGCCTCAGCCGAGGCGCAGCCGCCTGCCGCTCCGCCGATCCCGCCGATCCCGCGCGAGGCTCCGCTGCCGCTCTCGTTCGCCCAGCAGCGGCTCTGGTTCGTCGACCAGCTCGCGCAGGGGATGTCGGCCTACAATATGCCCGCAGCCGTGCGGCTGCGCGGGCGGCTCGATGCGCCTGCTCTTGAGCGCGCGCTGGCCGAGGTCGTGCGACGCCATGAGATCTTGCGGACGACCTTCGCGCTGCTTGGCGGGCAGCCGGTCCAGCGCGTCGCGCCAGCCGGAAGCGCAGCGCTGCACCTTGCCGATCTGCGCGATCTGCCGCCGGAAGAGCGCGAGGCCGAGGCCAAGCGCCTGGCGACGATCGAGGCGCAACAGCCCTTCGATCTCGAAGCGGGGCCGCTGCTGCGCTCCAGATTGATGCGGCTGCAAGACGATGAGCACGTGCTGATGCTCGCCATGCACCACATCATCGCCGATGAGTGGTCGCTGGGCGTGCTGATCCGTGAGCTAACCACGCTCTACGCGGCCTTCAGCCAGGGCCAGCCATCGCCATTGCCTGAGCTGCCGATCCAGTACGCCGACTTCGCCGCATGGCAGCGCGCGTGGCTTGCCCCAGGGGCACCCGGCGGCGTGCTGGAAGAGCAGTTGAGCTACTGGCAGCGCCACCTTGCCGACGCGCCCGTGCTTCAGCTTCCCACCGACCGGCCACGCTCGCCGGTTGGGACCTTCCGAGGCACAAATCAGACGTTCACGCTGCCGCTTGAGCTGGCGGATCGGCTGCGCGACCTGAGCCAGCGGGCGGGCTGTACCCTGTTCATGACGCTGCTGGCGGCCTTTCAAACGCTGCTGAGCCGCTACTCCGGCCAGTCCGACATTGTTGTCAGCAGCGGCGTGGCGAACCGCCGCAGGCCAGAGCTGGAAACGCTGATCGGCTGCTTCATCAACATTCTGGTGCTGCGCGTCGATCTGGCCGATCGGCCACGGTTCCGCGATCTGCTTGGCCGCGTGCGCGAGATCTGCCTTGAGGCGTATGCCCATCAAGATCTTCCGTTCGAGCTGCTGGTCGAGCGGCTGCATCCTGAGCGCGATCTCAGCTATAACCCGCTGGCGCAGGTGATGTTTATCGTCCAGAACGCGCCGGTGGAGATCCACGATCTGCCCGATCTGACCGTGGAGCCGGTGGTGCTGTTCGAGCGGGCGGCGGCGCAGTTCGATCTGACGATGCATGTCTGGGAGCAGCCCGACGGACTTCGCGGGATCGTCGAGTACAACACCGATCTCTTCGACGCCGCGACGATCGCGCGCATGCTTGGGCACTTCCGGGTGCTGCTTGAGGCGATCGTCGCCGATCCCGACCGGCGGACCAGCGAGCTGCCGCTGCTGACCACAGCCGAGCGCTATCAGATGATCGTCGAGTGGAACGCCACGCAGACGGCCTTCCCCGCCGATCGCTGCCTGCACGAGCTGTTCGAGGCGCACGTGACACGCGATCCCGGCGCGGTCGCGCTGATCGTGGACGAGTGGCAGCCGCAGACAACGCCGGGCATCCAGCGCATGACCTACGGCGATCTCAACCAGCGCGCCGATCGACTGGCCGCGCACCTGCGCGCGCTTGGCGTCGGGCCGGACGTGCCGGTCGGCCTGTATGTCGAGCGGTCGGCGGAGATGGTGATCGGCATCCTCGGTATTCTCAAGGCGGGCGGCGCGTATGTGCCGCTCGACCCCGACTATCCGCGCGAGCGGCTGGCGGCGATGGTGCGCGATGCCCGGATGCCGGTGCTGGTGACGCAATCCCGCCTCGACGCCGGGATCTTCCAGGCAAGCGCCAGTCAGCAAGCGCCGGTCGTGGTGTATCTCGACCGCAGCCTGCCGCCGGTCGATCCACAGCCGCGCCAGCAGCCAGCGGTCGCGACGACGCCTGAGCATCTGGCGTATGTGATCTACACCTCAGGCTCGACCGGACGACCCAAAGGTATTGCGATCCGGCATCGCGGCGTGCTGAACAATATCGTTGATCTCAACGAGCGCTTCGATGTCGGCCCCGCCGATCGCGTGCTAGCGCTCTCGTCGATCAGCTTCGATATGTCGGTCTATGAGGTGCTTGGCACGCTCGCGGCGGGCGCGACGATCGTGATGCCTGCGATGCAGGTTTCGCGCGAGCCCGAATGCTGGGCCGATCTGCTGGTCCGGCATCAGGTCACGGTCTGGAACTCCGCGCCGCCGCTGCTCAAGATCCTGGTCGATCATGTTGCCGATCGTCCGCCGCAGCACCCGCGCTGGCTGCGGCTGGCAATCCTCGGCGGCGACTGGGTGCCGGTGACGCTGCCGGATCGGCTCAAGGCTATCGCGCCGGATGTGCGCGTGATCAGCCTGGGCGGCGCGACCGAGGCTTCGATTCACTCGACGATCTTTCCGGTCGATGTGCGCGATCCCGGCTGGCGGAGCATCCCTTATGGCTGGCCGATGGCGAACCAGCGCATCTATGTGCTGGATGCGAATTTGCAGCCGGTGCCGATCGGGGTGCCGGGCGAGCTGCACCTGGGCGGGATCGGCCTGGCGCGAGGCTACTTCAATCGTCCGGATCTTACGGCGGCCAAGTTCATCCCCAACCCATTCATCGGCGACGATCCGAGCCTCGATCCATCCGACCGGATCTACAAAACCGGCGATCAGGTGCGCTACCTGCCCGATGGCAACACCGAGCTGCTCGGCCGGATCGATCATCTGGTGAAGATTCGCGGCTTCCGCATCGAGCTTGGCGAGATCAAGGCCGTGCTGGAACGCCACCCCTCGGTTCGCGAGGCCGTGGTCGTCGTGCGCGAGGATCAGCCGTCCACGGGCGGGCATCCGCAGAAACGGCTGGTGGCGTACGTTGTAGCACAACGGAACAACGGCACAACGGAACAACGGAACAACGCAACTGGGGACTCGGAACTCGAAACTCGAAGCTTGGAACCTGGAACCTGGAACCTGGAGCTCCGCGCCTATCTCAAAGAGCAGCTCCCCGACTACATGGTGCCGAGCGCGTTCGTCTTCCTCGATGCGCTGCCGCTCTCACCGAACGGCAAAGTCGACCGCAAAGCGCTGCCCGCGCCGCAGCCGGAGACGAACGAGCGCGCCGAGGTATTGGCAGCGCCGCGCACGCCGATCGAGGAATTGCTGGCAGGCATCTGGGCCGATGTGCTGGGCATGGAGCGCGTCGGCATCCACGACAATTTCTTTGAGCTGGGCGGTCACTCGCTGCTGGCAACCCAGGTCTTGTCGCGGGTGCGGGCGGCAATCGACGTGACGCTGCCGCTGCGCGAGCTGTTTGAAGCGCCAACGGTCGCGGGCATGGCGGCGCGCGTCGCAGCGGCCCGGCAGGTCTGGAATCCGCCGCCGCTTCGTCCGGCAGCTCGCGAGGACGCGATCCCGCTATCGTTCGCGCAGCAGCGGCTCTGGTTCCTCGATCAGCTTCAGCCCCACAGCCCGTTCTACAACGTGCCGCTGGCTGTGCGGCTCAGCGGCCAGCTCGATCGCGCGGGGCTTGAGCAGAGCTTAAGCGCGGTGCTGCGCCGCCACGAGGCGCTGCGGACAACCTTTAGCGAGGTCGCGGGAGCGCCCCGCCAGGTGATCGCGCCAGCCGCGACGATCGATCTAACGGTCGTGGATCTGCGTGGGCTGCCAGCATTCGAGCGCGAGCAGGAGGCGCGGCGGCTGGCAGCGATCGAGGCGCGCCGCCCCTTCGATCTCCAGCACGGCCCGCTGCTGCACGCCGCGCTGCTCCGTCTCGATGACGCGGAGCATGTGCTGATCCTGACGCTGCACCATATCGTCGCGGATGGCTGGTCGCTCGGCGTGCTGCTGCGCGAGATGGCGGCGCTGTATCAGGCGCAGATCGACGGCACCGCGCCAGCGCTGCCCGATCTGCCGGTGCAGTACGCCGACTACGCGATCTGGCAGCGCACCTGGCTACGCGGCGAGGTGCTGGAGGCGCAGCTTGGCTACTGGCGCGGGAAGCTCGCGGGCGCGCCGTCGGCGCTGGATCTGCCCACCGATCGACCGCGCCCGGCGGTCCAAACCTTCAACGGCGCGATCCATACGTTTACGCTGCCCGCCGAGCTTTCCACCGCGCTCTCGGCGCTGAGCCAGCGGGAAGGCGTGACGCTCTTTATGACGCTGCTGGCGGCATTCCAGACGGTCCTATCGCGCTATAGCGGACAGACCGACATCGTGGTCGGCTCGCCGATCGCCGGACGAGCGCAGCCCGAAGTCGAGGGGCTGATCGGCTGCTTCATCAATACGATGGTGCTGCGCGCCGACCTTTCGGGCCGCCCGACCTTCCGCGCGCTGCTTGGGCAGGTGCGCGAGGCGTGTCTAGACGCCTATGCACACCAGGATCTGCCATTTGAGCTGCTGGTCGAGGCGCTGCATCCCGATCGCGATCTGTCGCATCATCCGCTGATCCAGGTGCTATTCGCGCTTCAGAACGCGCCAATTCCTGAGCTGAGCGTTCCGGGGCTGACGCTGCAACCGCTGGAAGTATCGAGCGGTACGGCGCGGCTCGACCTGGCGCTATCGATGACCGAGACGGTCGGTGGGCTGGCCGGGACGCTGGAGTACAACACCGATCTGTTCGAGGCCGCGACCATTGCCCGTCTTGCCGGGCATATCCAGACGCTACTCGAAAGCGTCGTGGCCGATCCCGACCGACGGGTGACGGATCTCCGGCTGCTGACCGCCGCCGACCATGCTCAGCTTCGCGCCTGGCACGCACCCAACCTGTCGCTGCCATCGGCGCTTGTTCCACAGCGCCTGGTCGACCAGGCGCGCCGCACGCCGCAAGCTCCTGCGCTAGTCTGCGGCTCCGCGACGCTGACCTATGCCGAGCTGCTGGGACGGTCCAATCAGCTCGCGCACCACCTGCGCGCGCTGGGCGTCGGCGGGTGCCCGCCGGGCGAGACGCGCGTCGCCGTGCTGCTGCCGCGCGGCCTCGATCTGGTGGTGTCGCTGCTGGCGGTCTGGCAGGCGGGCGGAGCCTATGTGCCCCTGGACGCGCGCTATCCCGCCGAGCGGCTGGCGTTCGTGCTCGCCGATAGCGCGCCGACGGTGCTGCTCACTGACAGCGGTCTGCTGGCGGCGATGCCAGCACCCGCCACGCAGGTGGTCTGCCTGGATGCTGCGTGGCCGGAGATCGCGCGGCAGCCTGAGACATCGCCCGTGGTGTCGCGGCAGCCTGAGCAACTCGCGTATCTGATCTACACCTCGGGCACGACCGGCCAGCCAAAGGCGGTGATGGTCGAGCACCGGCAACTGGCGACCATGCTGGCAGGCAGCGCCCACAGCTTTGGCTTCGCCGCGACGGATACGATGCCCTGGATCGCCTCGGTGGCGTTCGACATCAGCCTGCTGGAAGTATTCAGCATGCTGCTGGTCGGCGGCACGACGCGGATTGTCACTCAGGAGCAGGTGCTCGATCTGCCGCTGCTGGTCGATGGGCTGGCCCGCTGTACGGTGCTGCACGCCGTGCCGAGCCTGATGCAGCAGGTGGTGGCAACCCTGGACGAGCAGCCGGAGTGGGCGGCGCGCTGCCAGGGCTTGCGACTGATCTACACCGGCGGCGATGCGGTCCCACCGGAGCTGCTGACCGGCCTGCAACGGCTGTTCCCGCAGGCGACGGTCTGCGTGCTCTACGGCCCGACCGAGACAACCGTGATCGCTACGTCGTATACGGTGCCACGCAGCATGGCAGTGTCCGGCCATATCATTGGGCGAGCGCTGCCCAATGTGCGGCTGCGGATCGTGGACCGCTACGGCTCCGAGGTGCCGATCGGCGCAGCAGGCGAGCTACAGATCGGCGGGCCGCAGGTGACACGCGGCTACTGGCGGCGGCCCGCGCTCACCGCCGAGAAGTATCACGCGGCTGACGAGCAGCGCTGGTATCGCACCGGCGACCTGGCGCGCTATCGCGCGGATGGCGTGATCGAGTACCTGGGCCGGATCGATACCCAGGTCAAGATTCACGGCTTCCGCATCGAGCCGGGTGAGATCGAGGCCGTGCTGCGGCAGCATGAGTCCGTCGCCGAGGCGGTCGTCGTGGCGCGGGCCGACAACGGCGGCGAGAAGCGGCTGGTAGCGTACGTCGTAGAACAGGGGAACACGAGAACAGGTGAGGGCCTGCACCCGAAACTCCGAGCCTACCTGAAGGATCGATTACCGGAGTACATGGTGCCGAGCGTGTTCGTGATCTTGGATGCGCTGCCGCTCTCACCAAACGGCAAGCTCGATCGCAACGCCCTGCCCGCGCCGGGCGACGTTCGCTTGCAGCTTGGCGCGGAGTTCGTCGCGCCGCGCACGGCGATCGAGGCGCAGCTAGCGCGGATCTGGGCCGAGGTGCTGGGCGTCGAGCGCGTGGGTGTCTTCGACAACTTCTTCGAGCTGGGCGGCCACTCGCTGCTGGCGGCGCAAGTCGTCTCGCGGGTACGCAGCGCCTTCGGCCCGCGCATGACGCTGCGCACGCTCTTCGAGACGCCGACCGTCGCCGGGATCGCGGAGGCGCTCAGCGGCAGCCCGTCCGAGCAGACGGATGCCCCGGAAGACGACATTCCGCTGGTCGCTCGCGGCGATCAGTCGCTCGATCAACTGCTGGCTGAGCTGGAGCAACTGCCGGATGAGGCGATCACGGCGCTGCTTGCCAGTGAGCGGCAGGCGATCGACGAAACCAGCCCGCAGGAGATGTCATGATTGATGCGCGCCGTTCGTGCCAGGAATAAGGACGAGGTTATGCTTGCAGCGTTTGCGCAGACAGGAATTGACCTGCTCTTTCACGAGGATCGCGCCCTGTACGATCTGCTCGATCAGGAGTATCAGCGCCAGCAAGAGTCGCTGGTGATGGTCGCCTCATCGAGCATCGCCGATCCGTCTGTCCTGGTCTGCGAGGGCATGGTTACGGGCAACACCACAACCGAGGGCTATCCCGGCGCGCGCTTTCATGCGGGCTGCGCCTGGGTCGATGCGATCGAGCGGCTGGCGATCGAGCGGGCACAGGCTGCCTTCGGAGCACGCTACGCCAATGTCCAGCCGCACTCAGGCTCATCGGCGAACCAGATTCTGCTCTTCGCGCTGCTCAAGTCCGGCGATACGATCCTGGGCCTCGACCTGAGCGCGGGCGGCCATCTGACCCACGGAGCCAGGGCCTCGGTGTCGGGCCAGCATTTCCATGCCGTGGGCTATGGCCTTGATCGGGACGGGCTGATCGACTACGATCAGGTGCGGCAGCTAGCCCTGCGGCACCGGCCAAGGCTGATCATCTGCGGCGCGAGCGCCTACCCGCGCGCGATTGATTTCGCGCGCTTCCGCGCGATTGCCGATGAGGTCGGCGCGTTTCTGCTCGCCGATATTTCGCATATCGCCGGGCTGGTGGCGGCGGGCGTACATCCCAGCCCGATCGACCACGCGCACTTCACGACAACCAGCACCTACAAGCAGTTGTACGGGCCGCGCGGCGGCCTGATCCTGATGGGCCGCGACGCGGACACGCCAGCGCCCGGTGGCAGGGGAACGCTCGCCGATCTGATCCAGCGCGCGGTCTTTCCCTTCTTCCAGGGAACGCCCAATCTCAGCGCGATTGCCGCTAAAGCGCGGGCACTGGCGCTGGTGAACACGCCTGAGTTCAGGGCGCTGGCCCGGCAGATCGTGGCGAATGCCCAGGCGCTGGCGCGGCATCTGGCGCAGCGCGACTACCACGTGCTGACCGGCGGCTCCGATAACCATATCGTACTGATCGATACGCTGGCACGCGGCACGACCGGCCTGATCGCCGAGCGGGCGCTGGAGTCCTGCCAGATCATCGTTAACCGCAATAAAATACCGGGCGATACCAAGCCGGCCCTTGTGACAAGCGGCATGCGACTCGGCACCAATAGCCTGGCGCGCCGAGGCATGGAGCCGGCGGATATGGCGCTGTGCGCCGAGCTGATCGATCGGGTATTGTCGACGGCTGTGCCCCTCGGTGATAGCGAGTACGAGCTATCGCCGGATGTGCGCCGGTCGACGCTCGATCAGGTTCGGCAGCTCTGCCATCGATTTCCAATACCACGCTACCCACCGACGCACCGCGCGGATGAGACGAGGAATCAGCATGAGTGATCTTTCGCAACGTATCTCCGGCCTATCTCCTGAAAAGCGAGCGCTTCTGGAGCTGCGGCTCAAGCAGCAGGGCAGCGCGCTCAATACCTTTCCACTCTCGTTTGCGCAGGAGCGGCTATGGTTTCTCGATCAGCTTGAGCCCGGCAGCGCGTCCTACAGTATCCCCGCGCTGGTGCGGCTGCGCGGATCGCTCGATGCTGCCGCGCTTGAGTCGGCATTAAACCAGATCGTCGAGCGGCACGAGGCGCTGCGCACCACGTTCACGACCAGCGAGGGTCGTCCGGTGCAGGTGGTCGCTCCAGCACTGGCTCTGGAGCTGCCGCTGATCGATCTGCGCGACCAGCCTGAGTCCGCCCGCGAGTCGGTGGCGATGAGCATGGTCCAGGCCGAGATCGAGCGGCCCTTCGATCTCCAGCACGGCCCGCTGCTGCGCGCCCGGCTGCTGCGGCTCGATGCCGAGGAGCATCTGCTGCTCCTGACGATGCACCATATCGTCTCGGATGGCTGGTCGATGGGCGTGCTGATCCGCGAGCTAGTCGCAAGCTATCATGCCCATGTTGCCGATCAGCCGTTGCAGGTACCGCCGCTCCAGCTTCAGTATGCCGACTACGCGGTCTGGCAGCGCAAGCGCTTGCAAGGCCAGCTCCTCGATCAGCAGCTCGGCTACTGGCGGCAGCAGCTCGGCGGGGCACCCTTTGGATCTGGCACTCCCGCGCCGCCGCTGCTGGAGCTGCCCACCGATCGCCCGCGCCCGCCGGTCAAAACATCACACGGCGCGATCTATGCGTGGTCGCTGCCGCAGCCGCTCACGGCGGCGCTGCTGGCGCTGAGCCAGCGCGAGGGCACGACGCTCTTTCAAACGCTGCTGGCCGCGTTTCAGGTGTTGCTCGCCCGCTACAGCGGTCAGGATGATATTGTGGTCGGCTCGCCGATCCATGGACGCTCGCGCCCTGAGCTTGAGGACCTGATCGGCTTCTTTGTCAATACGCTGGCGCTGCGCACCCGGCTTGCCGACAATCCATCCTTTCGGACGCTGATCGGGCGCGTGCGCGAGATGACGCTCCAAGCCTTCCTGAACCAGGATCTTCCGTTCGAGCGGCTGGTCGAGGCGCTTCAGCCCGAACGGGATCTGCGCTACACGCCGCTGTTTCAGGTGGTCTTCGCGCTCCAGAACGCGCCGATCCCGGCGATCGAGGTGCCGGGCCTGACCATCTCTCCGGTCGCGGTTGCCAGCCAGACCGCCAGGTTCGACCTCGCGCTGACGCTGGCTGAGACGGAGCAGGGCATGAGCGGGCGATTCGAGTACAACACCGATCTGTTCCATGCCGCGACGATTGAGGCGCTGGCGCGGCATTTTCATACGCTGCTGGCTGGGATCGTCGCCGATCCCGACCGCCGGATCGCCGACCTGCCGCTGCTGACGGAAGCCGAGCGCGAGCGGCTGCTGGTGGAGTGGAACGCGACTCAAACGCCCAGCCGACCCGACCAGTCGATCATGGCGCTGTTCGAGGCGCAGGCTGCCCGCACGCCCGACGCGGTCGCGCTGATTTCCGGCACCGAGCGGGTGACGTATGCGGAGCTGAATCGCCGCGCAAACCGGCTCGCGCACTATCTGCGCGCTCAGGGCATCGGGCCGGAGCGCCGCGTCGGCGTCTGCCTCGATCGCTCGCCAGAGCTGATTGTTGCGATCCTCGCCATTCTGAAAGCGGGCGGCGCGTATCTGCCGCTCGATCCGGCCTACCCTGCGGCACGTCTGGCGTTTATGATCGAGGATGCCCAGGTGGCGCTGCTGCTGACTCGCCGGGCTTCTGTCACGGCGGCCTGGTCCGCACTGCCCGATCCGCCGCCGGTCGTCGATCTCGAAGTCGTCGGGCCAGCTATCGCCCAGGCGAGCAATGCCAATCCAGGCGGCCTGCTGTCGCTCGATCAGCTTGCCTACGTGATCTACACCTCCGGCTCGACAGGCGTGCCGAAGGGCGTGCTGGTGTCGCATCGTGGGCTGAACAATCTCGCCGCCGCCCAGATTGCGGCCTTTGGCCTGCGCCCCGATAGCCGCGTGCTTCAGTTTGCCTCGCCCAGCTTCGACGCTGCGGTATCCGAGATCGTCACGACGCTGCTGGCGGGTGCGGCGCTCTATCTGGCGGCGGATCTGCTGCCCGGCTCCGATCTACTGCGCCTGCTGCGCGACGAGTCGATCACCACGGTGACGCTGCCGCCTTCGCTGCTGGCGGCCCTGCCCGACGCCACGCTTCCGAAGCTTGAAACCATCGTCGCGGCAGGCGAGTCGTGTCCGGCGGAGGTTGTGAGGCGCTGGCAGCCCGGACGACGCTTCCTGAACGCCTACGGCCCGACCGAGTACACAGTCTGCGCGACGATCGGCGTGCCTGGGAATGAGCCAGGCATTCCGCCGATCGGTCGTCCGATCGCCAACACGCGCGTCTATCTGCTCGATCGGCACATGCAGCCGGTGCCGGTCGGCGTGGTGGGCGAACTGTACCTGGGTGGCCCGGGCATTGCGCGCGGCTACCTCGATCGTCCCGACCTGACCGCCGAGTGCTTCGTCCCCGATCCATTTGCTGATCAGCCCGGCGGGCGGCTCTACAAAACCGGCGATCTGGCGCGCTATCGACCTGATGGGCAGATCGTCTTCGTAGGCCGTCATGACGAGCAGCTCAAGGTGCGTGGCTTCCGCGTCGAGCCGGGCGAGATCGAGGCCGCGCTGCGCTCGCATCCCGCCGTGCGCGAGGCGATAGTGCTGGCGGGCGAAGATACGCCGGAGCAGACGCGGCTGGTAGCGTACGTCGTGCCGAGCGCAGCGCAGGCCGGGGGTGTGGGGGTGCCCCCCACGACTTCTACCCCCTCGCCTGCCTCAGCGGGAGAGGGAGGCCGGGGTGGTGAGGGCCTCAACTCCGAACTCAGAGCCTACCTGAAAGAGCGCCTCCCCGACTACATGGTGCCGAGCGCGTTCGTCTTCCTTGATGCGCTGCCGCTCTCACCGAACGGCAAGATCGATCGCCGCGCACTGTCGGCGCTGAGCAGCGCGCAGCCCTCGCATGTGCCCCGTGTCGCGCCGCAGACCGAGCTTGAGCACACGATTGCCGCGATCTGGCAGGAGCTACTTCAGGCCGAGGCCGTCGGTCGGGAGGATAATTTCTTCGAGATCGGCGGGCACTCGCTGCTGATGGTCCAGGTTCAGCATAAGCTCTCTGCCGCGCTGGGCCGCGATATTGCGATGGTCGATCTGTTCCGCTATCCGACGATCAGCGCGCTGGCGCGCTTTCTCAGCGACGGAGAGCAGGCCGCTGCGGGACAGCGCGGCAGCCAGGCGCGCGCCGAGCGCCGACGAGCGCTGCTGCACGGCGTGGCGCAGCCAGCCAACGATCAGCAGGCGCGGCGCTCCGACTCCGCGATTGCGATCATCGGCATGGCAGGCCGCTTCCCAGGCGCACAGGACATCGATACCTTCTGGCAAAACCTCTGCAACGGCGTCGAGTCGATCGCGTTCTTCTCCGATCAAGAGCTGCTCGACGCGGGCGTTGAGCCGTCGATGCTGGCGCTGCCGAACTACGTCAAGGCAGGCGCGACGCTGGATGACATCGAGCTGTTCGATGCGGACTTCTTTGGGTACAGCCCGCGCGAGGCGGAGATTATGGACCCGCAGCAGCGGCTCTTTTTGGAGTGCGCCTGGGCTGCGCTGGAGCACGCGGGCTACGCCCCCGACAGCATCGCGGCCCCGACCGGCGTGTTTGCGGGCGTCAGCCTGAACCGCTACTGGATGAATCTGTTCAGCAACCCGGAGGCCGTCGAAGCGCTGGGCGGGTTCCATACCGTGATGTCCAACGACCGCGATTTCCTGACCACGCGCATCTCGTATAAGCTCAACCTGCGCGGGCCTAGCATCAACGTCCAGACCGCGTGCTCGACCTCGCTGGTGGCGGTGCATATGGCCTGCCAGTCGTTGCTGCACCACGAGTGCGACATGGCGCTGGCCGGCGGCGTGTCGGTCGCGGTCCCGGCCAAGAGCGGCTATCTGTTTCACGAGGGCGGCATCAACGCGCCCGACGGTCATTGCCGCGCCTTCGACGCCGAGGCGCGCGGGACGATCAGCGGCAGCGGCATGGGTATCGTGATCTTGAAGCGGCTCCAGGACGCGCTCGACGACGGCGATCAGATCTACGCGGTGATTCGCGGCTCCGCGATCAACAACGACGGCGCTCAAAAGGTTGGCTACACCGCGCCCAGCGTGGACGGCCAGGCCGAGGTGCTCGCCGAAGCGCTGGCGGTCGCGGGCGTTGCCCCGGATACGGTGAGCTACGTCGAGGCCCACGGCACGGCTACGGCGCTCGGCGATCCGATCGAGGTTGCGGCGCTGACCCAGGCGTTTCGCGGCGGCACCGATCGCACGGGCTTTTGCGCGATCGGCTCGGTCAAGACCAACGTCGGCCACCTGGACGCGGCGGCGGGCGTGACCGGGCTGATCAAGGCCGCGCTGGCGCTCAAGCACGGGCAGATCCCGCCGAGCCTGCATTTCGAGCGGCCCAACCCGCAGATCGATTTCGCCAGCAGCCCGTTCTATGTCAACAACCGGCTGGTCGAGTGGCCGTCGGACAGCCAGCCGCGCCGCGCGGGCGTGAGCTCGTTCGGCATCGGCGGCACGAACGCCCACGTGGTGCTCGAAGAAGCGCCAGCCGCCGAGTCTTCCGACGCCGGACGGCCCTGGCATCTGCTGACGATTTCGGCGAAGACCGAGGCCGCGCTCGAAGCGGCCACGACGAATCTTGCCGCGTACCTGCGCCAGCATCCTGCGGCGAATCTGTCCGACGTGGCGTACACGCTACAGACTGGCCGCAGCACGTTCGACCACCGGCGGGCGCTGGTCTGCCGCGATGTCGACAGCGCCGTTGCAGCGCTCGAATCCCGTGATCCGCAGACGGTCCTTACCGATCAACAGTCGGCCAAAGCGCGGCCTGTGGTCTTTATGTTCCCCGGCGGCGGCGGTCAGCACGCGCAGATGGCCCGTGAGCTGTACGAGACAGAGCCGGTCTTCCGCTCCTGGGTCGATCGCAGCGCCGATCTGCTCAGCCCGCAGTTAGGTCTTGACATTCGCGCTGTGCTCTTCCCCGCTCCCGATCAGGCGGCAGCAGCGGAGCGGCAGCTTCAGCAGACCGCGCTGGCACTGCCCGCGCTGTTTGCGATCGAGTACGCCCTGGCTCAGCTCTGGATCTCGTGGGGTATCCAGCCTGCCGCGATGATCGGCCATAGCCTGGGCGAGTACGTTGCCGCATGCCTAGCCGGTGTCTTCTCGCTCGAAGATGCGCTGACGCTTGTCACCGTCCGTGGTCGCCTGATGCAGCAATTGCCCGCCGGAATGATGCTCAGCGTCGCCCTGCCGGAGGCCGAGCTGCGGACGCGGCTGGAATCAGAGGATACCGGGCGTCTTTCGATCGCGGCGGTTAACGCTCCCGCGCTGTGCGTGGTGTCGGGTCCGGCGCAGGTGGTCGCCGAGCTTGAGCGCGCGCTGCAAAGCGAGCAGGTCGATTGTCGGCGCGTCCCGATCGAGGTCGCGGCACACTCTACGCTGGTCGAGCCGATGCTTGAGGAGTTTGGGCGTCATGTGCAGGCGCTACGACTCAATCGTCCACAGATCCCGTGTATCTCCGGCGTCACCGGCACCTGGCTCTCCCCAGCCGACGCGACCGATCCGGCTTATTGGGTCAGGCATCTCCGCCAGACGGTCCGCTTCGCCGATGGCATCGCCGAGCTGCTCACCGATCCCGACCGCATGCTGCTTGAGGTCGGGCCGGGACGCGCGCTGAGCGGCGTTGCCAGGCTGCAAGCGCCGCCCGATCGCGGGCTGACCACGCTCGCCTCGCTGCCCGGCCATCGCGATCAACAGTCGGACGATGCGTTCCTGCTGACGACGCTCGGACGGCTCTGGCTGGCCGGGGCGCAGGTGGACTGGCGAGCGTTTTATAGCCACCAGCGGCGTCGGCGTGTGGCGCTCCCGACCTATCCGTTCCAGCGGCAGCGCTACTGGATCGAGCGACAGCGGATGGAGCCGGGCGGTCAGATGCGCCACGCGGCGCTGCGCAAAAAGCCGGAGCTTGCCGACTGGTTCTACGTCCCATCGTGGAGGCGCACGGCGCTACCACAGCCCTTCGATCTTCGTGAAGCTGTCGATCGTCAGGGTCGCTGGCTGGTTTTCGTGGATACCACAGGATTCGGCGCGGCGGTTGTGCGACAGATGCGGCAGGCGGGACAGGCGGTGGTCGCGGTGCAGGCGGCAGACCGGTTCTCGCGGCTGGATCAGCACGACTACGCGGTCGATCCCCGGCAGCCAGAAGATTATGTCGAGCTACTGTCCGACCTCCGGGCGCACGGCTTCGATCTCGACCGGATCGTCCACCTGTGGAGCGTCGCGCCCGCCGAGTCGTTCGAGCAGGCTCAGGCGAGCGGCTTTTACAGCCTGATCTATCTGGCGCAGGCTTTGGAGCAGCAGCGCGCCGCCGATCCGCTTGAGCTGGTGGTGGTGCTCAGCGGCGCGCAGGCCGTCACGGGTGAGGAACAGCTTGAGCCTGAGAAAGCGACCGTACTAGGTCCAGCCCGGATCGTCGCGCAGGAATACCCGCACATTACCTGCCGCACGATCGATATTGCGCTGCCTGCCGCCGGGCCACGCCGCGAGCAACTGGCTCGTCTGCTGCTGGCTGAGCTGTCGGCTGGATCGGCGGACTTCGCCATCGCCTATCGCGGCGGGTATCGCTGGGCGCAGACCTTTGAGCCGATGCAGACTGGCGAGGCGGAGGCTGGACGGCCCCGTCTGCGCGAGAACGGCGTGTACCTGATCACCGGCGGCCTCGGCTACGTTGGCCTGACGATCGCGGATGAGCTGGCGCGCTCGGTGCGGGCACGGCTGGTGCTCGTCTCTCGCTCGGCGCTCCCCGATCGCTCACTATGGGAGTACTGGCTGACGAGCAACCCCGAAACCGATGCGGTCAGCACGAAGATTCGCGCGGTACAATTGCTGGAGTCGCACGGCGCGATGGTGCTGACGCTCAGCGCCGATGTGGCGGATGCCGCGCAGATGCATTCGGTCATGGAGCGGATTCGGGACGAGTTTGGGACGCTTCACGGCGTTATTCACGCGGCTGGCGTGACGGGCGAGCAGGCATTTCGTGGGATTCATGCCCTCGGCTCTGTCGAGAGCGCCTGGCAGTTCCAGCCCAAAGTCTACGGGCTTCAGGTGCTTGAGGCGGTACTGGCCGAGCAGGAGCTTGACTTTTGCTTGCTTTGCTCCTCGCTCGCTTCGATCCTGGGCGGCCTTGGCTTTAGCGCCTACGCCGCCGCGAACCTGTTTATGGATGCGTTTGCGCATCGGCATAATCAGGAGCATGCCGTGCCGTGGATCAGCGTCAACTGGGAGGGCTGGCGCGCACCGGCGCATCAGGGGCACCGCCTCAGCCTCGGCGCGGATCTGGCTGAGCTGGCGATCACGCCTCAGGAAGGAGCGGCGATCTTCCGCCGGATCATCACGCTTGCTCCGACCGCGCAGATCGTCGTCTCAACCAACGATCTCTCAGCCCGCATCGAGCATTGGAGCGGACGCAGCGCGCGGCAAGACGCGCCGGAGCAGACCGAGGAGCAGACCGTTCTGCACGAGCGCCGCAATATCCCGACGCCGTACACCGCTCCGACGAGCGAGCTTGAGGGCAACATCGCGCAGATCTGGGAGCGACTCCTGGGTATCGCGCCGGTCGGCATCCACGATAACTTTTTCGACCTGGGCGGCCACTCGCTGCTGGCGGTCCAGCTTGTCTCGCGGCTGCGCAGCGAATATCAGGTTGACGTATCCCTGCACACCGTGTTTGAATCACCGACCGTAGCGCAGATCGCGGCGCTGATCGACGCCAGCCCGGCCCAGAGCGATGAGGCCGAGACGCTGGAAGAGATGCTTCAGATGGTGGAGCAGCTTTCGGAGGATGAGATCACGAATCTGTTGCTCGGCGGGCCGCAGGAGTGAGGGCCTCGCCAAAGAACCAAGAACTGGGAGAAACTCGAAACCTGGAACTTGGAACGTTGAACTCGAAACTTTGAACTTGATTGATAAGGAACCGCTGCGGCATGAGCGATATGTTTAACCGGATTGCCGATCTTTCGCCACAAAAGCGCGAACTTCTTGCGAAGCTCCTCAAATCGCGTGGCGTCGATCCGTCGCGCCTGCCGATCGTGCCGCGCACAGGCGATCGTAGCACGGCCATGCTTTCGTTTGCCCAGCAGCGGCTCTGGTTTCTCAACCAGTTGGAGCCGGGCAATCCGTTCTACAACGTGCCGACGGTGGTGCGTTTTCGAGGGCCGCTGGATAGCCGTGCCTTCGAGCGCGCGCTGAATACCGTCGTGGAGCGGCATGAGGCCCTGCGCACCGTCTTTCCGATCGTCGAGGGGCAGCCGGTGCAGCGGATCTTGCCCGCGCTGAGCGTGCCGCTGGCAATCATCGATATGCCGGTCACAGCGACCGTCAGGGATCTCGCCCGCGCCGAGATCCAGCGACCGTTCGATCTGGCGCAGGGGCCGCTGCTGCGCGCGCTCTTGCTGCGCATCCAGAACGAGGAGCATGTGCTAGTCCTGACGATGCACCACATCGTCGCGGATGGCTGGTCGATGAAGATCTTTATCCAGGAGCTGGCGACGTTGTACCAGGCATTCAGCGCCGGTCATTCGCCCGCGCTTGCCGATCTGCCGATCCAGTACGCCGACTACGCCGTCTGGCAGCGCGAGTGGATGCAGGGCGAGGTGCTGGCGGCGCAGCTTGCCTACTGGAAAGATCAGCTCGCCAATCTGCCCACGCTTGACGTACTGACCGACCATCCGCGTCCTCCGGTGCAGACCTTTCGCGGCGGACGCTTGATGTTTGCGCTGCCGAAAGCGCCGAGCGCGGAGCTGACGGCGCTGGCTCAGGCCCAGGGCGTGACGATGTTCATGCTCCTGCTGGCGTCGTGGCAGGTGTTACTGGCACGCTACAGCCGACAGACCGACATCGTAGTCGGATCGCCGGTTGCCGGACGCCACCGGCTGGAGATCGAGGGGCTGATCGGCTGTTTCATCAACACGCTGGTGCTGCGCGCCGACCTGTCGGGCAATCCCTCCTTCCGAGAGCTGCTGGCGCGCGTGCGGCGGATGTGCCTTCAGGCGTATGCCCATCAGGATCTCCCATTCGAGAAGCTCGTCGAGGAGCTACAGCCGACTCGCGATCTCAGCCGACAGCCGCTCTTCCAGTCGATGTTTATCCTTCAAGATGATCCGATGGGCTCCAGCGAGCTGACGAATCTTACGCTCCAGCCGCTGATCGTCGAACATGGCACGTCGCAGTTCGATCTCACGCTGTCGATCGTCGATTCGACCGATGGCCTTGTTGGGACGCTCGAATATAACTCGGATCTGTTCGAGCCGACGACGATCGAGCGGATGGCGGGTCATCTCCAAACGCTGCTGCTGGGCATCATCGCCGCTCCTGAGCAGCGGCTCAGCGAGCTACCGCTGCTCACTGCCCAGGAGCGGCAGCAGCTTGTCGACTGGAATACCACCTATGTCGAGTACCCGACGCACCTCTGCCTCCACACGCTGGTTGAGCAGCAGGCGCAGCGCACGCCGACGGCGATTGCGGTAGTCTTCGAGAACACCAGCATCAGCTACAGCGACCTTGATCGACGCGCCAATCAGCTTGCGCGTCACCTCGGAGCGCTTGGCGTGGGCGGGTGCCCTCAGGGCGAGACGCGCGTAGGCGTGTGCCTGCATCGATCGCTTGATCTGGTCGTCGCGCTGCTGGGAATTTTGAAGGCGGGCGCAGCCTACGTGCCGCTCGATCCGTCGTATCCTGCCGAGCGACTGGCATTTATGCTCGACGACTCGCAGGTGCCGGTGCTGCTCACCTCCCAGGAGTTCGCCTCACGCTTCAGCGCCGCCGAGCGCCATCTGCCAGCGCTGGTCGATCTCGATCTCGATTGGCCGACCATCGCTCAGCAGCCGACGACTCCGCCCACGGTCAACGTCAGCCCGGATCATCCGGCCTACGTGATCTACACCTCAGGCTCGACCGGACAGCCCAAGGGCGCGGTCAATACCCACCGCGCGATCGTGAATCGGCTGCTGTGGATGCAGGATGCGTATGAGCTTGACGCGACCGATCGGGTGCTGCAAAAAACGCCGTTCAGCTTCGATGTCTCGGTCTGGGAGTTTTTCTGGCCGCTGCTGAGCGGTGCGCGGCTGGTCGTCGCCCGACCAGAGGGCCACAAAGATCCGGCCTATCTGACGCAGGTGATCGCGGCGCAGCAGATTACGACGCTGCACTTCGTGCCCTCGATGCTGCGCCTGTTCCTTGAGCAGCCGGAGCTGGAGGCGTGCCGCTCGCTGCGCCGGGTGATCTGTAGCGGCGAGGCGCTGCCCTCCGAGGTGCAAGACCATTTCTTCACCCGGCTGCACGCCGAGCTGCACAACCTCTACGGCCCCACCGAGGCGGCGGTCGATGTCACCGCGTGGGCCTGCCAGCCCGACCATCCGCTGCCCATCGTCCCGATCGGTCGTCCGATCGCCAATACGCAGATCTATCTTCTTGATCCGCACGTGCAGCCGGTGCCGGTCGGCGTGCCGGGCGAGCTGCACATTGGCGGCGTGCAGCTCGCGCGCGGCTATCTCCACCGCCCCGATCTGACCGCCGAGCGCTTCATTCCCGATCCGTTCAGCCAGACCGGGTACCCTCAGGGTGGCGCGCGGCTCTACAAAACCGGCGATCTGGCGCGCTATCGGCCTGACGGCGCGATCGAGTTTTTGGGCCGTCTCGATCACCAGATCAAGATGCGCGGCTTTCGAGTCGAGCCAGGCGAGATCGAGGCCGCGCTGCGCTCGCATCCCGCCGTAGGTGCAGCCGCCGTGGTGCTGCGCGGCAGCGCGAGCGATCCGCGCCTGGTGGCGTATATCGAACCACGCGCCAAGAACCAAGAGCTCGAAACGCCGAACGCGGAACTCCGCGCCTACCTGGCCGAGCATCTACCCGACTACATGGTGCCGAGCGCGTTTGTGCTGCTGGAGGCGCTGCCGCTGACGCCCAACGGCAAGCTCGATCTGCGAGCGCTGCCCGATCCAGACGGCGCGCGACCTGCGCCTGAGACGAGCTACGTCGCGCCGCAGAGCGACATCGAGCAGCAGATTGCCGAGATCTGGCAAGCGGTGCTGAAGATTGACAGAGTCGGCGTGCATGACAACTTCTTCGATCTCGGCGGCCATTCGCTGCTGCTGATCCAGATCCATCGGCGGCTGTGCGAGACGGTCAGCCCGAATCTGTCGGTGGTTGAGCTGTTTCAGTACCCGACGATCAGCGCCCTGTCGCGGCATATCACCGGCGATCGGCCTGGACCGCCTGCGCCGCAGCAAGCTCAGGAGCGCGCCGCGACACGTCTTGAAACGATGCGCCAGCAGCGCCAGTTCCGCCAGCGGTCGCAATCGACGAAGAAATCATCGCGCTAGCAAGGATACGAGATGGAGTCCGAGAATACCTTTAGCCCCGACATCGCGATCATCAGCATGAGCGGGCGCTTCCCCGGATCGCCGAGCGTCGAGGCATACTGGCAACAGATCCGCGATGGAGTCGATCTGATCGCCCGCTTCTCCGAGCAGGAGCTTGCCGACGCAGGCGTTAGCGACGCGCTGCTGCACCATCCGCGCTATGTCAGAGCGCACGGATCGCTGGACGACATCGATCGCTTCGATGCTCATTTCTTCGGCTACCTGCCGCGCGAGGCCGAGATCTTAGATCCTCAGCAGCGGCTCTTTTTGGAGTGTGCCTGGGAGGCGATCGAGCGCGCGGGCTACAACACCGAGACGTTCGACGGTCGCATCGGGGTGTATGCGGGAGCGAGCATGAGCAGCTACATGCTGCTGCTGTACGCCAATCCACACGTGATGGAGGCGCTTGGGAGCTTCCAGGCGCTGCTCGGCAACGACAAGGATTTTCTGGCGACGCGCGTGGCCTATAAGCTCAACCTGCGCGGACCTGCGCTGAGCGTGCAGACCGCGTGCTCGACCTCGCTGGTGGCCGTGCATCTGGCCTGTCAGGGTCTGCTCAACGGCGAGTGCGACATCGCGCTGGCCGGTGGCGTCTCGATCGGTATTCACCAGAAATCCGGCTACCTGTACCAGGAGGGCGGCATCCACTCGCCTGACGGCTACTGCCGGGCCTTCGACGCCAGCGCTGGCGGAACCGTCGGCGGCAGCGGAGTCGGTGTGGTGGTCTTGAAGCGGCTCGACGACGCGCTGGCCGACGGTGATCCGGTCCATGCGGTGATTCGCGGCTTCGCGATCAACAACGACGGCGCGCTCAAGGTCGGCTACACCGCGCCCAGTGTAGACGGTCAGGCCGAGGTGATTCGTGATGCCCTGGCGCTGGCGCAGGTCGATGCGGAGACGATCGGCTATGTCGAGACGCACGGCACCGCCACGCCGCTGGGCGATCCGATCGAAGTGGCCGCGCTGACCAAGGTCTTTCGCGAAAGCACCGACGCAGCCACCTTCTGCGCGCTTGGCTCGGTCAAGACTAACATTGGACACCTCGACGCGGCGGCGGGCGTCGCGGGCCTGATCAAAGCGGTGATGGCGCTCAAGCACGGCCAGATTCCGCCGAGCTTACATTTCGAGCAGCCCAACCCGCAGATCGATTTCACGGGTAGCCCCTTCTACGTCAGCACGCACCTTGCCGACTGGCCGCGCGGCGATACGCCCCGTCGCGCTGGTGTGAGCTCGTTCGGCATCGGCGGCACCAACGCGCACGTTGTGCTTGAGGAAGCGCCGCCGCTCGCACCGCCCGATGATCCGTCGCGCTCCTGGCACGTGCTGCCGCTCTCCGCCAGAACCTCGACGGCGCTTGCCGCCGTGACCGAACATCTGGCCGAATATCTGCGTCAGCATCCTGAGGTGCAGCTCGCCGATGTCGCCTACACATTGCAGCTTGGACGGCGCGCCTTCGAGCATCGCCAGACGCTCGTCGCCAGTGATGTGCAGGATGCGCTCTCGGCGCTCTCAGCGCCCGGATCGAATCGGGTTTTGCGAGGTGCGACCGCGCTTCAGGAGCGGCCCGTCGTTTTCATGTTTCCGGGGCAGGGCGCGCAATACCTGCGGATGGCCCAGGACATCTACCGCCACGAGCCGATCTTTCGCGAGCATCTCGACCGCTGCGCCACGCTCTTTGCTCGGCACCTGGGTCTGGATCTGCGCGACGTGCTTTATCCCACTTCGTCAGCACACACGCCCGACGATCTGCTGAGCCAGACCTGGATCACACAGCCAGCGCTGTTTGCGGTCGAGTACGCGCTGGCGCAGCTCTGGATCTCGTGGGGCGTCAAGCCTGTCGCGATGATCGGCCACAGCCTGGGCGAGTATGTCGCCGCCTGTCTGGCCGATGTGTTCGCGCTCGAAGACGCGATTGCGCTGGTCGCCGCGCGCGGACGGCTCATGCATCAATGCTCCGGCGGCGGGATGCTCAGCGTCTCGCTGGCGGCGGAAGCGCTGCTGCCGCTGCTCAACGATCGCCTGTCGCTCGCGGCGATCAACGGGCCAGCGCTCTGTGTTGCCGCCGGGTCGGCCACCGAGATCGATCGGCTTGAGCAGCGTTTGGCGGCGCAGGATGTGCGCTGCCGACGTCTGCCGAGCGCCTACGCCTTCCACTCGGCGCACATGGACTCGATCGTGGATGTGTTCGTGGAGCGCGTGCGATCGGTGACGCTCCGCCCGCCGACTATTCCGTTCGTCTCCAACGTCACCGGAACCTGGGCTACTGCCAGCGATGTGATGAACCCGCGCTACTGGGCAAGCCAGCTCCGCCAGACGGTACGCTTCGCCGACGGCGTGGCGACGCTGATCGAGAATCCTCACCGGGTGCTGCTTGAGGTTGGGCCGGGCCGCACGCTGATCAGCCTGGCTCGGCCTCAGACCGACGCAGCGCCGGGGCCGGTCCTGCTCTCATCGCTGCGCCATCCCCAGGAGGATCAGCCAGACGAGGTCTTTCTGCTGGCGACTTTAGGCCGCCTGTGGCTGGCTGGCGTGCCGGTTGATTGGGCAGCGCTGTATGCCGAGCGTCGCCAGCGCTTGCAACTGCCGACCTATCCGTTCGAGCGTCAGCGCTACTGGGTAGAGCCGCAGGCGCTGGGTATTGCGCCGCCGTCATCCGATAGGGCCGCTCCGCCAGCGGCTCAAGCCACGCCCGCGCCGACCTACCTGCGGCCTGATCTGCCGAATGAGTATGTCGCACCGCGCAGCGAGCTAGAGCAGAAGATCGCGCTGATCTGGCAGGAAAGCCTGGGCATCGGGCCGATCGGCGTGTACGATAACTTCTTCGAGCTTGGCGGCCACTCGCTGATCGCGACCGAGCTCATCTTTCGGGTCCGCGAGCTTTTTCCGGTTGAGCTGCCGCTGCACAGCCTGTTCGAGACGCCGACGATCGCCGGGCTGGCTGAGCTGCTGGAGGCCAAGCTGATCGAGAAGATTGCAACCCTGTCGGATGAGGAGATTCGGCTGCTGATGTAGCCGGTCATGAGTCTTGAGTTCTGAGTTCAACGTTCTTCGTTCGTTCTTGGTTCTCTGCTCTCGCTTGGTTCTCTTGTTCCTTTGTGCGCCGGGCGCCATGCCCAAAGGGCACCCGCATGGCACCCGGTTCTTTGTTCTCCGTCAGGCAAGGAAGCTATATCATGTCACTGCTGGATGATCTGATGCGACGCAAGGCCGATCTTTCACCGGCCCAGCGAGCGCTGCTCGAAAAGTGGAAGCGCGGCGAGTCCGCGCCGCCAGCCGAGCCGCAGGCGATACCACGACGGGCGAATGCCACAGCGCCGCTCTCGTTCAGTCAGCAGCGGCTGTGGTTTCTTGACAAGCTGGCTCCCGGCAGCTCCGCCTACACGATCCCGATTGCCCTGCGGCTGACCGGCCCGCTCGATACGGCGGCGCTACAGCGCGCGCTCGACGCGATCGTTGCGCGGCACGAGATTCTGCGCACGACCTTTCACGACACCGACGAGCAGCCGGTGCAGGTCGTCGCGCCCAGCCAGAGCCTCCCGCTTGCGCTGATCGATCTGTCGCACGAGTCGCAGCCCGAAATGCTGGCGCAACAGCTACTCTCGGCGGAGTCGCAGCGTCCGTTCGATCTGGCCGAGGGGCCGCTCGTCCGCGCCACGCTGGTACGGCTGGGGCCGCAGGACTCTATCGCGCTGCTGTCGCTGCATCACATCGTCTGCGATGGATGGTCAAAGGGCGTGCTGATCCATGAGCTGGCCGTGTTGTATGGCGCTTTCGCTCACGGCAGCGGCGTTGCCCTGCCCGATCTGCCGATCCAGTACGCCGATTATGCCGCCTGGCAGCGCCAATGGCTTCAGGGCGCGGTGCTTGACGATCAGCTCGCCTACTGGAAGCACCAGTTGAGCGATCTGCCGACACTGGACCTGCCCTCCGATCATCCACGACCGGCGATCCAGACCTTTCGCGGCGCTCAGCACGCGCTGATGTATCCGCAGGCGCTCGCCAGCGCGCTGGCTCGGCTGAGCCAGCACGAAGGCGCTACTCTCTTTATGGTGCTGCTGGCGGCGTTTCAGGCGCTCCTCCATCGCTACACCGGCCAGACTGATATTGTCGTCGGCTCGCCCGTGGCCGGACGGACGCGCCCTGAGACTCAGGTGCTCGTCGGGCCGTTTATCAACACGCTGGTGCTGCGCACCGATTGTTCGGGCAATCCGAGCTTTCGCGAGCTGCTAGGCCGTGTGCGGACGATCTGCTCAGGAGCCTATGCCCATCAGGACCTGCCCTTCGAGAAGCTGGTCGAAGAGCTACAGCCCGATCGCGACCTGAGCGGCAATCCGCTGTTCCATGTGATGCTCAACGTCCAGAACGCGCCGATCCCCGATCAGCAGTTCGACGGCTTGACGCTCCAGCCGCTCGACCTTCAGACCGGCGCGGCGCAGCTTGATCTCACGCTGTTCCTGGTCAACACCGAGAACGGACTGGTCGGCTTTCTGGAGTACAACACCGATCTCTTTGAATCGGAGACGATCGCGCGGCTGACCGAGCGCTATGAGCTGATTCTGGAAAGCGTGGTCGACAACCCGGATCGGCGGCTGGCGGATCTGCCGCTGCTGACCGCTGCCGAGCGTGATCGCATGCTCATCGACTGGAACGCGACAGCCGCCGCATCCGACGATGCTTGCATCCACACGCTGTTCGAGCGGCAGGCCGCGCAGACGCCCGCTGGCATCGCCCTGACCGCTGGCGACGAATCGCTGTCCTACGCGGAGCTGAACGAGCGCGCGAACCAGCTTGCGCATTATCTGCGCGGCCTCGGCGTGGGGCCGGAGATCTGCGTCGGTCTGTGTGTCGAGCGCTCGGCAGCGCTGGTTGTGGCGATGCTCGGTATTCTGAAAGCGGGCGGCGCGTATCTGCCGCTGGACCCCACGTATCCGCCTGAGCGGCTGGCCTTGATGCTTCAGGACTCGCAGGCCAAGGTGTTGATCACCCGGCGACGGCAGAGCGCATGGCTGGCACGCGCCGCATCCAGCGTCAGGACGGTGTATCTGGATGCGGAGTGGCCGGTGATCGGTCGCGAGAGAGAGACAGATCTGGCTGCCGGAGCGACGCCCGACAATATAGCCTACCTGATCTACACATCAGGCTCGACCGGACAGCCGAAGGGCGTGGTGGTCAGTCACCGTAACGTCGTCAACTTCTTTACTGGCATGGACCGGCAGCTCGGCCACGATCCAGGTGTCTGGCTGGCTGTCACCAGTGCCTCCTTTGACATCTCCGTGCTTGAGCTGCTGTGGACCCTGACGCGCGGGTTTCAGGTGGTGATCCATGCGGAGCAGGCGCGCCCGATCCGCAGCGCGCAGCGTCCGATCGCCTTCAGCCTGTTCTACTTCGCCGGGGATGCCGGGAGCGACGCCAGCGATCGGTATCGTCTGCTGCTTGAGGGCGCGCGCTTCGCCGATCAAGCTGGCTTCAGCGCCGTCTGGACGCCGGAGCGCCATTTTCATCCCTTCGGCGGCCTGTACCCGAATCCATCCGTCGTCAGCGCCGCGCTCGCCGCCGTCACGCAGCGCATTCAGATCCGGGCCGGAAGCATCGTCCTGCCGCTCCATCAGCCGATTCGGGTCGCCGAGGAGTGGTCGGTAGTCGATAATCTTTCACACGGGCGGGTCGGCCTCTCGTTCGCCTCCGGCTGGCACGCCGACGATTTTGTGCTCGCGCCCGATCGCTATGCGGAGCGCAAATCGGTGATGATGCAGGCGATCGAGACGGTGCGGGCGCTGTGGCGCGGCGAGCCTGTCACCGCAAGCGGCGGCACCGGCAACGAGGTCAAGGTGACGATCTTTCCACCGCCGATCCAGCGCGATCTGCCAGTCTGGCTGACGGCGGCTGGCAATCCCGAAACGTTTCGGATGGCTGGTGAGGTCGGCGCGAGCCTGCTGACACACCTGCTGGGCCAGAATCTCGATGAGCTGGCGACGAAGATCGCGGTCTACCGCCAGGCGTGGCGCGATCATGGACATCCGGGCGACGGCTACGTGACCCTGATGCTGCATACCTTTGTCGGCGAGGATCTGGAACAGGTGCGCGAGACGGTGCGGCGACCGTTTATCAACTACCTGCGCAGCTCGCTGGATCTGATCGGTAATCTGGCGCGCAGCCTGGGCCAGGACATCACCGCCGCCAATTTCAGCGAGTCGGACATGGAGGCGCTGCTGGCTCACGCCTTCGATCGATATTTCGGCGCGAGCGGCCTCATGGGCACGCCCGACACGTGCCTGGAGATGATCGGGCAGCTTACCGAGATAGGCGTGGATGAGGTGGCGTGCCTGATCGACTTTGGGATCGACCCCGACGTCGTGCTTGATAGTCTTGAGTTGCTGAATGTCGTGCGCGAGCGCAGCCAGCAGCTTAGCGTGCCAGCCGTCGCGTCGATGCCGCTGCCGGACACGCTGGCCCTGCATGAGGTGTCGCATCTGCAATGCACGCCGTCGCTGGCGCGGATACTGGCGCAAGAGCCGGACACACTCGCGGCCATGCGCTCGCTGCGGGCGCTGCTGCTCGGCGGCGAGGCGCTGCCGCCTGATCTTGCGCGGCAGTTGCGCGACGCGCTTCCAGCTACAATCATGAATATGTACGGCCCCACCGAGACGACGATCTGGTCAGCGACGCATCGCGTGGAGCAGATCGCCGAGACGGTGCCGATCGGTCGTCCGATCGCCAACACCCAGATTTTCCTGCTGGATCGCTACCGCAACCCGGTTCCGGCGGGCGTGCCCGGCGAGCTGTACATCGGCGGCGCAGGCGTGGCGCGCGGCTACCTTAAGCGGCCCGATCTGACTGCCGAGCGCTTCGTGCCCAACCCCTTCGGCGATACTCGTGGCACCCGGCTCTACCGCACCGGCGATCTCGCGCGCTACCGGCCCGATGGCACGATTGAGTTTCTTGGCCGCGTGGATCATCAGGTCAAGCTGCGCGGCTTCCGGATCGAGCTGGGCGAGATCGAGTCGACGCTCCGGCAGCACCAGGCCGTGCGCGAGGCGATCGTGCTGCTCCGCGACGAGCGGCTGGTCGCGTATATTGTTGAGAACCAAGAACGGGCGCCCGGCATGGGCACCCGGCATGGGCACCCGGTACACAAAGAACAAAGGGAGCCTGGGCAGGTGCCCTCTGGACTTGGTGAGGGCCTGCACTCAGAGCTCCGAACCTATCTCAAAGAGCGGCTGCCGGAGTACATGGTGCCGAGCGCGTTCGTCTTCCTCGACGCGCTGCCGCTGACGCCCAACGGCAAGCTCGATCGCACCGCGCTGCCCGATCCTGGGCGAGATCGACTCGCTGCGCAGCGAGCCTTTGTCGCGCCGCGCACCTCAGCCGAGCAGCTCCTCGCTGGCCTCTGGAAAGAGATTCTGCGGCTGGAACGAGTCGGAGTCCACGATAACTTTTTCGAGCTTGGCGGCGACTCGATCCTGAGCTTGCAGGTCATCTCGCGGGCCACGCGCGCCGGGCTGCGCCTGACGCTGACCCAGCTCTTCCAGCACCAGACGATCGCGTCGCTGGCAGCGGCGATGCAGGCCAGTCCCGCGCATGTCGCCGAGCAAGCGCCGCTGGCTGGACCGGTGCCGCTGCTGCCGTTCCAGCACTGGCTGCTGGAGCAAGATCTGGCCGATGCGCATCACTGGAATCAAACCGTGCTGTTCGAGGTCTTCCAGAAGCCAACGCCTGAGCTACTGCGCGAGGTGGTCGGTCATCTGATGCTGCACCATGATGCCCTGCGGCTGCGCTTCATCCGCGATGGCAACGGCTGGCGGCAGATCTGCGCAGAGCCGGATGTGCCGGTGCCGTTCGACTGGATCGATCTGTCGATCACGCCGGAGGAGTCGCGGATCGCGGCGCTTGAGGCCACCGCAGCCCAGCTCCAGGCCAGCCTCAACCTCTCCGAGGGGCCGCTCCTGCGTGTCGCCTATATCGACCTTGGCGCGGATCGGTCGGGCAGGCTGCTGATCATCATTCACCACCTAGTCACCGATGGCGTCTCGTGGCGCATCGTGCTTGAGGATTTTCAGACGGTCTATCACCAGTTGAGCCAGGGAGAGCCGGTCCAGCTGCCGCTCAAGACAAGCTCGCTCAGGGAGTGGGCCGAGCGCCTGACGGCCTATGCGCGCTCCGGCGCGCTCAACGATGAGCTGAGCTACTGGCTCGACGAAGCTCGCACGCGGGTCGTCGGCCTGCCGGTGGATCATCCGCAGGGAGTGCGCACAAGCACGGTCGCCTCGTCGCATACCGAGCGCACGTGGTTCGACGGCGACGCCACCCGCGCGCTGCTCCAGGTCGTGCCCGCGACCTATCAGGTCCAGATCAACGACATTCTGATGACAGCCCTGGCCTGGGCATTCAAGGAGTGGACCGGGTCGCCAACGCTGCTGACCGAGATGGAGGGTCATGGTCGTGAGGCGCTGTTCGAGGATCTTGATCCATCGCGCACGGTCGGCTGGCTGGCGTCGCTCTTCCCGATTGTGCTGGATCTCGGAGCGGCGACGACGCCGGTCGCGGCCCTGCACGCGGTCAAAGCACAGCTCAGCTCGATCCCGCAGCGCGGCATTGGCTACGGCCTGCTGCGCTATCTTGGCGACGAAACCATCGCCAGGCGGCTCTGTGCGCTGCCCCAGGCCGAGGTGCGCTTTAACTATCTGGGGCAGTTCGATCAGGTATTGGCGGATGACGCGCCCTTCGGACCTGCGCGCGAGTGGGTCGGATTCGTGCGCAGCCCGCACGGCAACCGGCGCTATCTGCTTGAGATCGACGGCAGCATCGTCGGGGGGCGCTTACAGCTTGGGTGGACCTACAGCCGCGAGCTGCACCACGACGCGACGATTGCGCGCCTATCAGCGTATTTTGCCGACGCGCTGCTGGCGCTGGTCGCCAGTTGCCCATCGCAAGAGCAACGCCCGTGATTGTCGGAGGCTACCAGCGCGGCTTCAGGATTGGAGCTGCGCTAGCAGCGCTGATCGACCGCAACGATCCGCAGCTCGCTCGTATAAGCCTGACCATCCGCATCGGGCAGCCAGGTCTGATCGAGCGCGGGACACATCTCGGTGATCGTCAGGAGCGACTCCGCCGCGTCCTGCTCGGCCATCCGGCGCGCGGTTTTCGCCAGAATATTGACCAGGATCGGGCTGTCGAAATCAACATAAAACGGCTTGCGCTCGATCGGCGACTTCACAAACACCTGGCGCGGCAGGCCATTTTCTCGCGCCCAGCGCCGAGCTCCAAGGAAGCGACCGGCCTCGCTTTTATCGTTGGCAAACGGCAGCGCCCTGGGAGCCACGCGCCACGTCTCGCGGCTCACCACCAGGCGATCGATCGTTACGCGGGGCGTGTGGCTGTGCGCACCAAAGATCTTGAAGCCGTCCACAATATCCATCATCATGATCTCAGAGAAGAACTCGACGATATCGAACTGGTGACGACCGTCGCGGGTGCGAACCACGAGCCGGGTTCCGTGCTTCACCACGATCAGCCCGCCGATCGTCAGCAGGCGGGGATGGTTGTGTCCGGCTGCATCGAAGGTGAACGCCAGCCGGAAATCGCGGTCGGTGATAAACTCCGACCGTGTACGCGAGGTGATTTCCGGCCAGTTGCGCGGCGCGATCGGCACCACCTGCGGATCGGGAAGATCGCACTCAAGCGCGGCCAGCAGCTCGCCCGGCGCCGGGTGCTGATTGACGAACAGCGATCCGCGCAGCGTGTTCGCCGCAAGGTGCAGCTCGCCCATCACGAGCTGGTAATCCCCCTGGCGAATTGCCTCCGGGCTGGAGGACGCGATCATCACATCCGGGCTATGATAGCGGGCGCTCTGCCAGCCGGGAGCGGGCGCTGCAAATGCCTGCGCGACACGTGGCCCTAGCTCGTCGCTGGTATAGGCCACCTGGCGCTGGCCTTCAGGGATCGCCAGCACATCCGCCCAGCGCTCCTGAAACATACGCATGACGGCCAGAGCAAGATGTGGCTGCTCGTTGTGCAGGCGGCTCTGGGCCTGCTGCCAGAAGGCGACCATCTCAACTTCTGGCGAGCCTGTCTGGCGCGCAAGGTCGTTATAGATCTCGTCGAGCGCCACGCGGTAGAGCGCCCCAGTCTGGTACGTGTACCAGCGGGCGCTCGCCAGCAGCAGCGAGAGCGCAGGACCTAGCTCATCCAACAGCGACGGCCCCAGCTCGATCTCAATATCACGCTGGCAATCCTCATAGACCAGCGTTCGTCCGGCATACGTGGCACCTGCCTTGCGCGTTGCCTGCGCATCGGTCAGGCGCGTAAAAGCCCGCTCCAGCGCGTCCAATGCCTGATCCAGATCTTCAGCGCTGCCGGTTGCCCGCACAACCTCGTCCCGTAGCTGCTCAAGCTCATCGAGCGGAGCAAGCGCGGACCTGCGCAGACGAGGCTCGTCGATCCGCTCAAGCAGCCGCCGCAGCGCTCGCTCAGGATGCCCCGCGAACGGAACCTCAAGCGTCCAGGTGATCACGCCCAGGTTGCGCAACTGATCGAGCAGCTTATACACCTCCGCCTCGCCGCCCAGCTCAGCCGCGATCGTTTGCGCGGTTCGCGCGCCGGTGCAAGCCGCCAGCACCGCCGCCTGGGCCGCCGACACACGGAGCGGTCGCTTGGCGGGCCAGTACAGCGTCGTTCCGCACAGGTCGAAGAACGGCAGCCGCCGGGGAGCGAACCACGGGCGTAACACGCTGGTTTTCGCCAGCGCGGCTGCCACTCCGTCGACGGCCCACTGCTCAAAGTAGACGTTTCGCACACGCAGGAGCGACGGGCCGGGCCGCACCCTGATCGCCTCGTCGCACGGCGTGAATCGCGCCCAGCCCACGGGTCCAAAAAACCCGATGGTGTCATTCTTGACACAATACCGCTGAAGGTAGTTCGCTACCATCTCTTCGTGCTGACGACGCTGGGAGCCGCGCCCCGCTCTCTGAGAAGCGGTCTGAAGCGACGCGATACCGGTATGCAAGGCCCGCCGATTTTGCCACACCAGCGCCTCACGAAAGCGGTCGTCGCCAGCAATGTCGCTGATCGCCTGAGAGATCGACTGGATGGCTGTTTCAAACGCCAGCGCAAACGCTGCGCGAGCCGTCTCCGCCCGTGCGCGCGCAGCCTGGAGCGCAGCCAACGCCTCGGCCACGGCGGGCGGGACCGGTGTTTGCTGCGGAAGGTCGCCCTTCTTGAGGCCGCGCAGGAGCTTGAGGAGCGGCGCTCGTCGATCCGGATCGTCCCAGCCCTGGGAAGCACGCAGATCATCCAGCGCCGCGTTGACCGCGCCCAATGCCAGCGCTAATGCCTGCTCTGCCTCCGCCTCGGCATCAATCGTCTCATCGGCTGTGCGCGCGCAAGCGGCGTCGGCGAGCTTAAGCACGCTGTTTGCCGGAAATCCAGCGCCGCGTAGTCCTGCCCAACGCCAGACGGCCCACTGCTCTCCGGGCAGCCGGGCGAGGTGCGGCGGTAGGCGCTCTGGCTCTAGGGTCGGGGCATGCTTGTCGTTGGTCTGCTCTTCGGGTCGTGGGATCATCTGGAAATAGCAACCTTGCGGATAACGTTTGGCAAACGACGATGGCTACTTGGGATGTTCAGCACGTTGGACAGCCGAGCAATCGATGGTACAGATCATTGGCCTGGCTGTGGAGTAACGGCGGTATTATAAGCGTGCGTCAGACGTACGTCAATCGCAGGGTGCTGTGTTTCGATCTCCCGCGGAGATTCGCTCCGCTCTGAGCGTGTCCGAGCCTCTTAAACCCTGGCGCTCGCTCCAACGAGCCATAGCCTGAGCGAGCATGATGCCAGCGTGGCGCAGCCGCACCGCACGAGCTGCCAACATCCTGGTTCGGCAGAAACGATCCGGCTGCGCCACCCCAGGCTCGCCAGGACTACCGTTGGAGGTCCTCATCCTGGCTGGCGACCGCGAGCATCTGATCGCCCGTCGATCGCTGCCTGAATCGCTGCCACGAGCATCTCCGTGCGCGCAGTCTTCAGCAGATAGCCTGAGGCCCCAGCGCGCACGCCTTCCAGCACATAGCCGTCCTGATCAACCGAGGTAAACAGGATAATCTGAACATCGGGATAGGCCGCCCGTATCTGCCTCGTAGCCGCAACGCCATCAAGAATGGGCATGTACAGATCCATCAGCACGACATCGGGACGGACCTGCGCTACCACGTCGAGCGCCTCCATGCCATCCCCTGCCTCGCCGACCACCACTATCTCTGAGTGCATCGAGAGCAGGCGGTGGGTGATTCGCCGGAAAGCCGGTTGATCGTCGACAAGCACGATACGGATCATCTCATCCCTCACACGACAGTCGGACGCGGTGGAGCGGCAGCCTGCTGAGAAGCGTCGATGCTCGCTCGAACCGATCTCGTGACCTACTGGTTCGGCGCGTGGTCGATTTGGTGTAACAGTCATTCGGGATGCCTCGCGAGAGCCTTGCATTCTTTCCAAAGGGCCTGGATGATTTCCTTGCGTAGGGAAATCCCAACGTAGTCCTAGTACATCATGGCCGCCCTCGTCTGTGGGATCGGTTTCCGATACAAAAAGCGATCTGTTTTAAGGACAGCGGTTCGGCCCACGCCATCCAAAGACCCTAGCCGCACGTACGACGCTCGCCACCTTCAAGATCGAACCTGCGAGCGTCCCGCGCATGCAGCGCCAGATCCCGCGCTCCGAGATACAGCATTCAGCAGCCGTGGCGAGCATCATGCATCATCGGCTGGAGCGGCACGTGGCGCGTCCGCGCACATTGCTTGATGATGCACCGGGGCAGGGGTACAATAAAACGAGCCATGACCTCACAGGACGCGCGACGATGGCCTTTGCGCGTGAGTGCGCGCCCTTGCAAATGAGTGAACAGGTAGCATGCCAGATCTAACCTACACAGCGATCGAAGATCCGTCCGCCTTTGAAGAGCGCCTGAAGAACGTGCCGCTCTCGCCGGGCGTGTATCTCTGGAAAGACACCGGCGGCAAGATCTTGTACGTCGGCAAATCGAAGGTGCTGCGCGACCGGATGCGCTCCTATTTTGGCGCGCCGCGCGGCCTGAGCGGCAAGACGCGGCGGCTTGTCTCGCAGATCGCCGATTTCGACTATATCCTGACATCGAGCGAGCTTGAGGCGCTGGTGCTGGAGATGAACCTGATCAAGCAGCACCGGCCCAAGTACAACGTGCTGCTCAAGGACGATAAAAGCTATCCCTACATTAAGATCACGCTGCAAGAAAGCTGGCCGCGCATCTTCACCACGCGCAAGGTTGTGGACGACGGCGCGCGCTATTTCGGCCCCTTCGCCTCGGCAGGCTCGGTGCGCGCCACGCTCAAGCTGCTGAATAAGCTCTTTAGCTTTCGCCCGCCCTACGACTGTTCGGACGTGAAGTTCGATCGGCACCGCAAGCTGGGCAAGCCCTGCATGTACTACGACATTCGGCGCTGCCTGGGGCCGTGCGTGCCCGGTCTGACCTCGAATGAGGAGTATCGCAAGGCGATCGGCGATGTGTGTCTGTTCCTGGAGGGCAAGTCCGAGCAGATCGTGCGCGACCTGCGGCGCAAGATGGTTGCCGCCGCCGAGGCGCTGGAGTTTGAGCGCGCCGCGTATGTCCGCGATCAGATCGAGGCGCTGGAAAAAGTGCTGGAGCGCCAGAAGGTCTTGAAAACTGCGGCGACCGACCAGGATGTGATCGCGTTCGCCCGTGAGAACGGCTCGGCGGTCGTGCAGGTCTTTTTTGTGCGCGGCGGAAAGCTGATCGGCGCGGAGCCGTTCACGCTTGAAGGAGCAGAGGATACCGACAATCAAGAGCTGCTCACGCAATTTCTGACCCAGTTCTACGACTCGGCGGCGTCGATTCCGTCCGATATTCTGCTGGCCGAGCATCCCGAAGAGGCCGAGATCATCGAGCGCTGGCTGGAGCACAAGGGCGGCCATCGCGTCTCGCTGAGCGTGCCGCGCCGGGGCGAGAAACGCCAGCTTCTCGATCTCGCCGCCAAGAACGCCGCCCAGAAGCTCGAAGAGGTTCGGCTGAAGTGGCTCAACTCTTCCCAGCGGACGATCGGCGCGCTGACGGAGCTGCGCGATGTGCTCGATCTCGCGGGGCTGCCCCGGCGCATCGAGTGCTACGATATTTCCAATACCCAGGGCACCAACTCCGTCGGCTCGATGGTGGTCTTCGAGAACGGCGAGGCCAGAAAAAGCGAGTACCGCCGCTTCAAGATTAAGACCATCGCGGGCGCCAACGATGTGGCGTCGCTGCAAGAGGTGCTGCGTCGACGCTTTCGGCGCGCGCAGCAGGCGCAGGGCGAGCTGGTGGAGATCAATAGCGCGACCGATCCCGATCAGCCGCCGCCCGACCTCGCGGACGCTCCCGATCCGTCCGATCGCGGCCCGACCAGCGCCGACGGCCAGGAGATCGACGAGCGCTGGGCGGAAATGCCCGATCTGCTGATCATCGACGGCGGCAAGGCGCAGGTCAACGCCGTGAAAGCGGTGCTCGACGAGCTTGGCTTCGGCCACGTTCCGCTGGTCGGCGCGACCAAAGGCCCCAACCGCGACCGCTTCGATCTGCAACTGCCGCACGCGCCCCGGCCCATCGAGCTGCCGCGCACATCGCCCGCGCTGTATCTGGTGCAGCAGATCGACGAGGAGGCGCACCGCTTCGCGATCACCTATCACCGCAAGCTGCGCGACAAAAACACCTTCGTCTCGCCGCTGATCGACATTCCGGGGATCGGCCCCAAGCGCAAGCAGGCACTGCTCAAGCATTTCGGGTCGCTGGACGCGATCCGCCAGGCGTCGGTCGACGAGCTTGCCGCTGTGCCGGGCATGACGCGCAAAGCCGCCGAGGAGCTGAAGCAACTGCTGTAGAACCGAGCGCAGCGCGGGTGCCCTTTGGGCCTGGGTGCCACCGTTATTTCTTCACTTCAACATGTGTCGTTGTATGGCGAACAAACAACAAGCAAACCAAGAACAACCGACTATTGATACGCAGCGATGCTCCCTGCTCGCTGTTCTTTGTTCTAGCTCGCTGCTTGCCACATGCTACGCATCCTCGTACAATACATCTCCCATGATACGGAAAGAGGCCGAATGTTATCGATGCAAACTGTGCGTCCAGCTATAGCGCTCTTCACGCTGCTGCTGGTTGGGATGCTCGTGCTGGCAGGTTGCCAGGGCGTCACGCCGATCCCGGCAGCGCCCGTCGCCGAGGCTCCCACCTCGTCAGCCGAGCCGTCGGCAGCCGCTACCAGCGCTCCTGAGCCGTCGGCGACGGAGCAGCCAGACCAAACCGCCGCGCCCACGCGCTCCCCCGCCGAATCCACCCCCACCTCTGATCCGAGCACGCCAGCGCCAGCAGCAACCACGCAGCCGGTGACAGATCCGGGCATGGCGACGATTGCCTCGCTCGGCGAAAACCTGATGCCGCATCGCGATCCGATCGAGCTGGCGTTTCAGTTCGGGCGGACCAAGACGAAAGATCGGGTGGCGCGTGTCGAGCCGCGCAATCTCAAGGTCGGCGATGAGGAGGTCTTCAACGTCACCAACGTGGCGACCGATCGCAACTATACGATCACGGCGACGCTGGTGCTGATCCTCGATCATGTGCTGGTCTATGTCGAGAACGGCGTCGAGCTTGACCTGCGGGCGCTCGAACGGTCGGCGCGTCAGTTCAACGACGAGATCTACCCGCGCAACCGCGAACTCTTCGGCTCGGAGTGGTCGCCTGGGGTGGACGGCGATCCGCGTCTGACGATCCTGAATGCGCGCATCCAGGGCGCGGGCGGCTACTTCTCCGGCAGCGACGAGGTGCCCAATGACGTCAATCGCTTCTCGAACGAGCGCGAAATGTTCTATATCAACACCGACGATCGCATTCCCGGCACCGATTCCTACGGCGATGTGCTGGCGCACGAGTTTCAGCATATGATCCAGTGGAACGAGTCGAAGCGTCCGACGACCTGGATGAACGAGGGGCTGGCGCAGTTGGCCGAGGAGCTGAACGGCTTTGAGGAGTCGGTGATCAATGTCACACCGGCCTACCTTGTCGCCCCCGACCTTCAGCTCACCGCATGGGCGGACAATCCCCAGGAGGCGATCCCGCACTACGGCGCGTCGTATCTCTTTCTGACCTACTTCTACGAGCAGTACGGCAAGGATCTCGATCTGAAACAGTTGATCCGCGATGGCGCGGGCGAGCGACTGGAGCTGTTTGCCGAAACCGCGCGCAAGCTCAATCCTGAGATCAAGGACTTTGGCGATCTGTACGCCGATTGGTCGATCGCGAATCTGGTCAACAGCCAGCGCTACGGCAAAGGCCGCTATACCTACAAGCAGCTCGCCGAAACCGTCAGGCCCCAGCCGCTGCCCAACAACGACGAGGCCGAGAGCGTCTCGCAGTTCGGCAGCGACTTCTACGAGGTCCCCGAAGCCGACGAAGAGCGCGTTTTGCGCTTCGATGGAAGTGATACAATTGGGGTGGTCGAAGCGCAGCCGGAAGGCAGCGCGATGTGGTGGAGCAACCGGGGCGATAGCGGGCATAGCACGCTGACGCGCACCCTGGATCTGCGCAACGTCTCCAGCGCAACGCTTCAGTTCCGGCTCTGGTTCGACATCGAGGCGGACTACGATTACGGCTTCGTCTCAGTCTCGGCTGACGGCGGCGAAACCTTCACCACGCTCCAGGGACGCCACACCACCACGGAAGATCCGCAGGGCGCGAACTGGGGCAACGGCTACACCGGCACCACCGGAGAGAGCGATGTCGCGGAGTGGGTTGACGAGCAGATCGATCTGACGCCCTACGCCGGAAAAGAGGTCGTGCTGCGCTTCTCGCTGATCACCGACGATGCCTTCACGAAGCCGGGCATGGTCATCGACAACATTCGCGTGCCGGAGATTAACTTCAGCGACGATGCCGAGCGCGACGGCGCGGGCTGGAACGCCGCCGGATTTGCC